>JAYUOR010000195.1:0-1886 GCA_043760765.1 Planctomycetota bacterium
ACCGAGACCAAGGGCTCCGACGCGGCCGGCATGTTGAGCGCCAATTTCCTTTCGCCCTTCCTGTGCACGCGCGAAGCCGTGCGCCGCATTCGCCGCGAAGCGGGGCAAGGTGGCCGCATCGTCAGCGTCGCCGCGCGCGCCGGCATCGAACCGCGCGGCAGCGCAGGCATGTCGGTCTATGCCGCCAGCAAGGCCGCGCTCGCGGGCTTGACCGAAGCGCTCGGCGAAGAACTCGCCGCCGAAGGCATTCTCGTGAACGCTGTCGCGCCATCGTTGATGGACACTGCTGCGAATCGCAAGTCGATGCCCAACGCTGATTTTTCGCGCTGGCCGCGCGTCGAGGAAGTTGCCGCGACGATGCTTTGGCTGGCGAGCCCAGAGAACACGCTCGTGCGCAGCGGCGTCGTCCCAGTGTACGGACGAAGCTGAGCCAGGAGGATTGAACCCATGATGCGAACGAAGCAGCGCAGCAAAGTTGTTCCCACCCTCGAGCCCAAGACGCTTGCGCCGGCCGATGATCGCGAATGGCTCGAGGCCGACGGCCTGGGTGGATTCGCGTCGGGCCGCGCGGATGGCACGCGTTCGCGCCGCTATCACGCGCTGCTCCTGTGCGCCATCAAGCCGCCGGCGGAGCGCGTGGCGCTCGTGCAGGCCGTAGAAGTCTGGCTGGTCGTGGACGGCGAGCGGTTCCCGCTTTCCACGAGCGTCTATCAGGATGGTTCGGCCTATCCCAACGGCCGGATCTACCTGCGCGAGTTCCAGCACACACCCTGGCCGCGCTGGTCCTACGAAGTCGTCAAGGGTGTGATCGTCGATCACGAACTCTTCGTGCAGCGCGGAAAATCATCGGTGGTGCTTTCCTGGCGCCTGCGCACGCGCCGCGCCAATTGCACGCTCGAGGTTCGGCCGCTCTTGTCGGGCCGCGACGCGCACGCGCTGCACCATGAGAATCCCAGCTTCGATTTTCGCGCGCAGGGGATTGCCGATGGACTCTGCTTGCGGCCCTACGCCTCACTGCCGGCGATTCACATCCTGAGCAACGGCCGCTTCGATTTCGGCAGCGATTGGTACCGGAACTTCCTGCTCTGCGACGAGCGCGACCGTGGCTTCGATCACCTCGATGATCTCGCTTCGATCGGCACGTTCACTTTCGATCTCTCGAAAGGCGAAGCAAATCTCGTCTTCGGCACAGAACAAGGTGTCGCCGAACTTCAAGCCGGCGACGGCGCCTTCGTCGCGCGTGTCGCAGCCTTGCGCCGTGTCGAATTGAAACGACGACTGCAATTTTCCTCGCATCTGGCGTGCGCCGCGGAGTCGTACATCGTGCAGCGCGGCAACGGCTCAACGATCATCGCCGGTTACCCATGGTTCGGAGACTGGGGCCGTGACACGTTCATTGCCCTGCGCGGTCTGTGTCTGGCGACGGGCCGCATTGAAGACGCGCGCAGCGTGCTTGTCGAATGGGCGCAGCACGTTTGCGACGGCATGCTGCCCAATCGTTTCCCCGACGCTGGCGGCGCGCCCGAGTACAACTCCGTCGACGCGGCGCTGTGGTTCGTGATTGGTGTCTACGAATTGCGCGCGGCGCTCGCACGCACCAAGCAGGCGCTTTCGCGCGCTGACGACGCAGCGCTTTCGCGCGCGATCGAAGCGATCCTCGACGGTCACCTCGCCGGCACGCGGCACGGCATCGGGCTGGACACGGACGGACTCCTGCGCGCCGGCACGGCCGGCGTGCAGCTCACCTGGATGGACGCCAAGGTCGAGGGTCGCGTGATCACGCCGCGCATCGGCAAGCCGGTCGAGATCCAGGCGCTCTGGCTCAACGCGCTGTGGATCGCCGCACAGACCAGCCCCAGGTATCAAAAACCCTTCGAATTGGGCCT
>JAYUOR010000196.1:0-1884 GCA_043760765.1 Planctomycetota bacterium
AAAGCAAGCAGGCCGGAGAACAAGTCGCGCGCGCCCAGCGGCACCATCACGCGCGCCGCCAGCCCGAACATGGCTTCGGCTGCACGACGGCCGGCGGGCCTCGGCGAGCGCACGAAGGCTCCGTCCAATTTTCGCGATGCGATGGCGACGTCCGCGCCGGCGGCAAGACTGTCGAGCAGAACGTCTGCATCTTCGATCGGAGCGGCTAAGCCGACTTCGGCGAGCAGGACTTGGTTGCCTTCCGCGAGCAGGAGTCCTGAACGCGCGGCGGCCCCGATTCCCTTGCGCACCTCACTGCGCACCAGGCGCAGCCGGGCGAAGTGTTCGTTCCACGGGGCGACCGCTTGCTCGATGCCATCGTGACTTCCGTCGTCCACGATCAGAACCTCGGCCGCGAGATTCGAACGCGAGAGGAACGCTGCAATGCGCTTCAAGCTCGCGCCGATACGCTGCGCGTCGTCTGATGTCGGGATGACGATACTCAGATCCCAACCATCGCCGCGCCGGGCAGCGACTGCCCGCTGACGACTCGTCGCGTTCCCACGCGGATTGTGCCCGTTTCCCACGTTTCCCCCTCTGCCGGATGCCCCATCGATCCTGCGACCGGATTGACGGTTCAGGAGTCCCCGAACTCGTCAGCCCCCCTTGGGTCGCCGAACTTGTCATGCGCGAGATCGTCGGGGCGTGCAGCCGGTCTTGAGGGAAGCGCGGTAAGAAACGGGTCAGCGAAGCGCGAATCGGACAGTACGGTCCGCATCACCGGGGTCAGGTCAGCAGGTACCAAAGGCGGCCGAACCACTCGTGCATGGCCCAGCCGCTTTCGCGCAGACCGCGCGCCGAGGGGATCCAGGTGCCGAGCTCGCCTGTGCGCAGTTTGCGCCAGCCCGTTCCGGCTGCGCGCGGCTTCATCCCGGCTCGCTCGAACTCCACGAGGGCGCGCGCCTCATGCCAGGCGTGGGTGACGACGAGCACGCGTTCGATGCCCTCCGCGCGCAGAATTGCGGCTGAAAACAAGGCATTTTCGCGTGTATCGGCGGAGCGTGACTCGCGCCAGCGCACGCTGACGCCGAACTCCCCCTCGAGCGTCGAAGCCATGGCAACGGACAGGGGCGCTTCGCCCCGGCGAGGGGAACCCGCGGAGACCAGCAGCGGCAACTGGGTGCGCTTGGCGAGCCTTGCGGCGTAGCGCAGGCGCTCGAGCGTCAACGTACCGACGCTCGGCCCGCCGAACTCGGGTGCGAAAGAGTTTCCATCCCCGCCCAGCACCACGATCGCCTGGGCATCGCCGGCTTCCACCTCCGCCTGCGGGACCGGACCCTGCAAACCGATCTGAAGTAGGGTCGCGACCGCGGGCAGCGAAAACAGCAGCAGCAGGCCGAAGCCCAGGCCGATCAGCCAACGCGCGAGCCGTGGCTTGCGGCGCAGCAAGGCGAAGCCGAGTGCCATCGCCAGATACAGGCATAGCGGCAGCATCACCCTGGCCTTCAACGTGTCGATCAACATCCTGTTCGCATCCGCGCGGCGGCGCATTGTAGCCTCGCGGAACGATGCACAGTTCGCGCGACGGTGAATGGTGGGTCTACGTGCTGGTCTCGCACTCGAGTCAGGCGACCTATGTGGGCACGACCTGCGACGGCGAGCGCCGATTGCGCCAGCACAACGGACTGGAACGCGGGGGCGCGCGGCGCACACGCTCGGGCCGACCGTGGACTTGCGCGCGATTGCACGGCCCCTTCGCCGATCGCGGAACGGCCCAACAAATTGAAGCGCGACTCAAACGCGTGCGAGGTGCGGCGCGCCTCATCTGCGAGATGAGCACACTTGGGACTTAGACGTCAGCGGACTGGATGCGCTTTTTCGCGGAACGCTTCGATCTGCGCCCGA
>JAYUOR010000197.1:0-4664 GCA_043760765.1 Planctomycetota bacterium
GGCAAGTTCGCGAAAGGGCCGCAGCGGATTCCAGTAGCGCCGGCCGGTCAGCCAGCGCAACAGACCGCCGTGCGCAAACCGGCGCACGACGAAACGCTGCTTGCCCAGGACGATTTCAGCGAGCGGATTTCGTCCGGCCAGATCGCTGCTGTGAAGCGTCGTTGATGAACCGGCGTCGAAGCCTGCGGCGCTGAGTGCAGCGGCCAGATCGGCTCGTACGGCGTACACGAATCGTGGAGTGCGCTGAACGCTGAGGTCAGCAGGCAGGCGCTCGAGCTCCGACCAGTCGGTCATGCGATGGTCTTGAGTCTATCCATCGAGCAGCCGCTGTTCGCTCGCAGGGCCAAGATCGAGCGTGCAAACTCCAGCCCGAAGTCCGCAAGAGCAGCCCGCGCGCCCGCACCTGACCGCACCGACGCCCGCAGAACGCTTTTGCCATCGTGCTCTCCGAACAGGACACTAGCCCCACCATGGACGCCAGCCTGCCCGCGCGCATCTTGATCGTCCGACTCGGCGCGCTTGGAGACGTCGTCAATGCGCTGGCGCTGGCCAATGCCCTCGTGCGCGCACGGCCCGATGTGGAGATCGGATGGGCGTGCCACGAACTCGCTCTGCCGATCCTGTCGGCTCACCCGGCGATCGCGCGCGTGCACGTCTGGCGGCGGCGCAGCGGACTGAGCGGCTGGCGAGCGCTGCTGGGCGAGATTCGCGCGCGGCGCTACGAACTGGCTCTCGACCTGCAGCGGCTGACGAAGAGCGCATTGATCGTTCGCTGCTCAGGGGCTCCGCGCCGGATCGGATTCGATCGCCAGCGCACCAAGGAATCGAGTTGGATCTGGGCGAACGAACACGTGGCACCGGAGAGCCTCGAGCGGCCGATGGCTGAGCAGGCACTGGACTTCGCACGCCACCTCGGCCTCAGCGACCTGCGCGTCCAAATCGATCTGCCGCGCGACGCACAGGCCGAGATCTGGGCGGAGGACTGGATCCGCGAGCGAGGCGGCACGCCTATCCTGCTCAACCTAGGTGCGACGAAAGCGGCCAATCGCTGGCCCGCTCAGTATTGGGGCGAACTCGCGCAGAAAATCGGCGAGCGCACGGGCAAAGTGATCGCGTTGACCGGCGGCCCGGACGACTGCGACTTCGCGACCGAGGCCGCGCGCTACGGCGCGGCTTCGGCGATCAATCTCGTGGGCGCCACAAGCCTGCATCAATTGATCGCGCTTCAGCGTCGCGCGTCCGTCGTGGTCAGCGCGGACACCGGACCGATGCACACCGCGGCCGCGGTTGGCGCGCGGGTGGTCGCGCTGTTTGGAGCCGCCGACGAACGCCGCACGGGCCCCTTCGGCCAGATTGCCTTCGTCCTGCGCACGCAACCTGAGTGTGCGCCGTGCGGCAAACGAATCTGCCCGCTGCCGCGACACGACTGCATGATGGACCTGCGTGTTGAGGCGGTGTTGCAGGCCGTCCTGCGACGGCTGTGCGAGAGCGAAGCGCACAAGACCAAGCGAACAGACGCGGGTTTTCGCCCCGCGTGATCTGCGTTTCTGCTGTTTCCTCTGCCGGAAAAAACTGCAAAGACACGGAGAACGCGGAGGGCACCTTGAGAAGAGCGGGCGGAACCGGTGCTCCAAACAGTGCGGCTCTCGTCCGAAGGGCGAGAGCCGCTCAGGGGCAGAGCGAACTGCGCGGATCAGACGCCCGCGCCGAAGCCTTCGGAAGGATCGGTGTCACGCGCAGGCGGGGCTGACGGAGCAGCGGGGGGCGGCGGGGCAGGTGCACGCTTCGGCGGCGTGACAGCGCGCGGCGGCGCCGGCTCTTCGAAAATGCCAAGGCCGAATCCAGGACCGTCGGACGCGCTCGTGAAAGACTTCTGCGGCTCGGGGGCCCGCGGCGGAGCCGGCGGCTGCGGACGCATGGCAGGTGCCATTTCGCGATCACCACGGTCACGACCTCGCTCAGCGCCACGGTCTCCACCCCGATCTCCAGTGCGCGGGCCACGCTCTTCGCGCGAGCCAGGTTGCGGCTGGCGTTGATCTCCGCCGCGATCGTGCTGCCTGGGCCCGCGATCCGGACGGCCGCCACGATCGAAGTCGCGCGGTTCGACATGCGCATCGCCACCCGCTTCGCGGAATGGACGGCCGCTCGCCTCGCCGGCGGAACGATCCTGCGCGGGCTCCTGGCGGGGAGCCTCGGGGCCTCGCTCGGCGCGGAACGGGCGGACTTCGCGCGATGCGCCTGGCGCTCCCGTGGGTGCGCCCTCGAAGCCACGGCCGCGCCCACCGCCCTGTGCGCCGCGGCTCTGGTCGGCTGCGCCCGAGTGTGCTTCGTCTCGGCGGCCGCGTCCGCCGCGCGGACGTTCGCCCTGTTGCGCCCCGCGATCGCCGCGTCCCTCACCTGCGCCACGCGGAAAAACTCCGGCTCCTGCGCCGGGGCGGTCCGAGCCGCGATCACGATCCACCTGAATAGCTTCGGGAGTGCCCTCTCCGAATCCTTCCTCTTCGTAGGACTGTCCGCCCGCCGGCTCCTGAATCGGCGCTGCGCGCGGCTCGCGTGCATCGCGTTCGTGTCGGCCCTGTCCGCCGTGCTGGCGTCCGCCGGAAAAGTCCCTTCTGCCGGCGGCTGGGCGCAATTCTTGCTCAAAGCCGTCGTGGCAGGTTTCGCTGACCTCGAGGAACTCCGTGGGAACCTGACCGGCGAGGAACAGCGCCTTGCGGTCGTAGAAATTGATGCCTTCTTCCCACGCGTCGAGCGCGTAGACCGTGATCACGACGTAGTCGCGCCCGGTGCGGCGGCCACCTTCCTTGGCGTCGTCGGCGGACAGTGTGAGATGCAGGAAGCGGCGGCGGCCTCCACGCAGTCCGTAGCGCGTCGCGCGATCCGCGTCGCGGGCGGAAATGCCGACGAATAGCAGCTCCGGCGGCCGCGAAGGCTCACCCGGTTCGACGTCTATGGAGTGCCCGTACAACGCGCGCACGCGATTGCCGACGATTTCGTAACGCGGACGGTCGCCGGAGCGAATCGCTTCCTGAAGATCCGCCAGAGCCACTGGCTCGCCCAGGCGCTCGTTCAAGGCTTGGACAATGCGTTCGGCGTCGCCGTACCCGTGGGCGTCGAGTTCGAGGTCAAACTCCTCCGGCTGGTGGCGCAGCATGTAGGCGAGGGAGCGGGTGATACGTTCGATGAGAGCAGGGTGGGTCATTCGGCTCAGGTGGAAGGAGCGATCGGTGTGCGTACGGCGTGGCTTAAAGCTCCGGACCGGGTGAGCGCCAGCGCCCCGAGGGGCAAGGCACTTCGCCGAATCAGCGGCGGGTCGGATAGCGTTCAGGACGCCCGCGATCCAGGGTCGAGCATGCTCGCCCCGACTCGCGTGAAGGGAAGAAGTTTACCAACCAGGGGACGCGATGGGCACACCGGAAGCGCACGCAGTGCGAAGTCCTGGCGAGTCCGCACCTTACTCGCAGACCTGCTCAGGCAGCCAGGCCCATGAAAAGAACGGCGCCCGTCCAGCTGGGTGCCGGACAGGCGCCGCAAGAGGGGCGCGCCCGCAGCCCCCGCCGCGAGCGCGCGAATTGGCGGGTCCCACACCACCAATCCTTTTCTGTAATGTTCTGGTTTGCAGCCGCCCCGCGGGGAGCGAGCGTTCGCGCTCATTTCTCGCCAAATCGGCGCACTCGATCGAACCAGTTCCCCGGCCGTGCTTCCTGGCTGGGAGCCGGAACCTGCCTGGATCCGAACACCCCCTGGAGAACGAAGTGGCACGCTCCTAGTTCAGCGACTCTTGTGCTTCCAGGGTCGAGAGAGTCGGACGGTCCAACGGACACGATGATCGGCCGATTCAGAGTCCTTCCTGGCCACGGAGCCCTTCGCGCAGGGCCCAAGGTCGCGGTCCCGGATGGGCGCCGAGGATGGGCCCTGGATCGACCTCGACTGAAGCGCGTGTGCCGCAATCGGCTCGGAGTCCGGCTCGCCATGGGTTCGCGACGCTTCTCCCACTGGCACGAAGCCAAGCGGACGAAGCCCCTCGAGAAAACGCTCCGATCCGCGCACGTCGATCGTCAACTCATCGCCGGATTCTTCGTCGCGCCAGGCGAGCACCAGGGAGCGCAGGTGCCGTGAAGCCGCAGGCTCGCTCTCGCTGGGGCTCGTCAACACGGATTGATCGGGAGATTGCATGGTCATGTTCCTGTTCACATTCACTTCGGGTGCCGGACTCGCTCTTCGTCGAAGTGGCCTCGAAATTCTTCCGGAGCCAGCAACTTTCGAGAGCCGTCTGATGCCGTTCTTTCAACGACTGTCAGACGCGCGAGTTGGCGAAGATCGTCCAGATCCCCATCAAACCTTCGAAAGATTTGCGCAAGAGTCCGAGAATCGCGCAGCGCGGGCGGCTCTTTCGCCTGCGTTCAACGCAAGTTGTCGCGGCCTTCTCGATCGCAGGAGCGTCAGCGCCGGGTGCCTGGCTTCTTCCTGAACTGTTGCCAACGGGCAGTTCCTAGCGCCGTTGCCGTAGGATCTCGACGTGGCCGGGCCTTCCACGGCGACGTTGCATGAACGCAACCATTGGGAATAGGGCTGGGCGCCACACGCCGGCACCCGCCTGCTCCGCGATCACTGCGCGGCGAACTCCAGCGCGGGTTCGTCGTATTCCTTCGGTATTGCGACCC
>JAYUOR010000198.1:0-4661 GCA_043760765.1 Planctomycetota bacterium
CGTCGCCGTGCTCTTCATCTACGGCCAGGATGCCTGGAAGTCCTTGGAAGTGCTGACCCAGGACCAGTACGAGTATTACCTCGTCAAGGGCCAGGTCGAGAGCCAGGAACTGTCCGGAATCAACCGGATCAAGGGCCGGCTCAAATCCAAGCAGCGCCTGGGCAGCAAGGAGTTCGATCTCTTCGAGGTCGACTACGCCAATCTGGGCACCGGCGCCAACGAACAGCGCTTGCGCGAGCTGAAGGCCGTCTCGTCGTATCAGACGATCAAGACCGCGGACCTGCTCGACGGCATCGCGGCAGGCGTGTATCAGCCCAAGACCGCGCGGTTGGTCTCGAGTACCTATGAATTGCCTGCTCCGCCGCGTCCCAAGGACAGCCAGGAGGCGCCGAAGAAAGCGCTGTCGCAGCCGACCGCTCAGCGCACCGAGATGCTGTTGCAGGTCATCGCACCCTCAAAAGCGGAATACGCGGCGCGCCTCGAACAGGCGGGCGGCGCAAATGCGAACGATGTCGCGCGTTTTCCGCTGCCCGCGGTCTCGGGCAGCTTTCCGCTGCTGATCGAGGACCTGAAGGACGTCGCGCCCGTCATCGCGGCGCTAGAGAAGGTCAACGTCTCGCCCCAGATCCTGCAGTTCGACCTGGCGAAGGGCACGAGCTGGACCGAATCGACGAGCATGCTGCAGTCGGTGCTGCTGATCTGGGCGCCGTGGTTGATGATCATCATCGTCGTGCTGTTCTTCATGCGCCAGATGCGCAATCAAGGCGGAGCGGGCGGCGTGATGTCTTTTGGCCGCTCGCGCGCGCAGCTCTACACCAAGGAAAAACACACCAATACGACCTTCGACGACGTCGCCGGCGCGCAGGAAGCGAAGGACGAAGTGCGTGAAGTGGTCGAGTTCCTGAAGAACCCGACGCGCTTCACGAAGATCGGTGGCCGCATTCCGCGCGGCGTGCTGCTCGTCGGGCCTCCGGGCTGCGGCAAGACTCTGCTCGCCAAGGCAATCGCCGGCGAAGCCGAAGTTCCGTTCTTCTCGATCTCCGGTTCGGACTTCGTCGAGATGTTCGTCGGCGTCGGCGCGTCCAGAGTGCGCGACCTGTTCAAGCAGGCACGCGAGAATTCGCCCTGCATCATCTTCCTCGACGAAATCGACGCCGTCGGCCGCCGCCGCGGATCGGGCATGGGCGGCGGACACGACGAGCGCGAGCAGACGCTCAATGCGATCTTGGTCGAGATGGACGGCTTCGGCACCGATGAGGGCATCATCCTGATCGCCGCGACCAACCGGCCGGACGTGCTCGATCCCGCGCTGCTGCGGCCGGGCCGTTTCGACCGCGAAGTCGTGATCGACCTGCCCGACCTGGAAGGCCGCGAGGAAATCCTGCGCGTGCACCTGAAGAAGGTGAAGGCAGGTCCTGACGCCAACCCGAAGGTATTGGCGCGCTCGACGCCCGGCTACTCCGGCGCCGATCTGGCCGCGATCATCAACGAGGCAGCGATTCGCGCGGCGCTGGCCAAGAAGGATCACATCGAGATGGACGATCTCGAGGAAGCGCGCGACAAGGTGCGCTACGGTCGCCAAAAGCGCTCGCGCAAACTGGAGCAGGAGGACCGCAAGATCACCGCCTACCACGAGGCCGGTCACGCCGTGATTGCGGCACTGGTGCCCGAAGTCGAGGGCCCCCACAAGGTCACGATCGTCCCGCGCGGGCGCTCGCTCGGATCGACGATGATATTGCCCGAGAAAGAGAGCTACCACATGCAGAAGCGGCGCATGTTGGGGCAGCTTGCGCTCTTGTTCGGCGGCCGGGTCGCCGAGCAGGAATTTTGCGGCGACATCTCGGCCGGCGCGTCGGACGACATCAAGCGCGCCACGGATCTGGCGCGCACGATGGTCAGCGAACTCGGCATGAGTGAAAAGATCGGGCCGATCAACTACGCCGAGCGTCAGGGTTCTGACTTCCTCGGGACCGAGCTGATGCGCGGTCGGATGCACTCGGAAGAAACGGCGCGCGAGATCGACCGCGAAGTTCAGGGCATCTTGGATGCCGCTTACAAGCGGGCGGAAGAGATCCTGCGTGGGAGTCGTGATCTGGTCGAGAACGTCGCCCAGGCGTTGCTGGCCTACGAGACGATCACCGGCGACGATGTTCAACACTTGATCCAGGGCGCCACGGTCGAGTCGCTACGGCCGGGAATTCCTCCCCCCGCCGCCACGGGCGGAACGGGCGAGCCGCGCAAGGTAGCGGGCGCCAATGTCTCGGTTCCCAAGCCGACGGGTGGTGAATTGCCGGGCGCGGCAGGACTTTCCCCGGCCTGAGCTGCCTGCGCTCCTGGTCCGGGCGATCCCTTTCTGCGTCCTCTGTGTCTCTGCGGTTGTCTCGGAAGGAACCGGAGAGACACAGCGGGTGCAGAAAGGGATCGCCCGGCCTGATTTTCTTGAGTTCAGCAAGTGGCTGGACTGCGCGAAGCGCAGGCTTCACCATTCGAGAGTGGATACCTCGCCGCAGGACCTGCTGGGAGAAGCGGCACTCGCGCTGAACCCGCGCGCGCTGAACACGGCCCGCGGTGGTGCCCGCGCGCGCGTCGCGTTCCGCGGCGTCGAAGACCGCGAGGAGTTGCGCACTTTTTTCGGGGCGGACTTGCGACTGGAGGGCAGCGGAAGCGGCGGGTCGGAGGTCGCGGACTTCTCGCTCGAGCGGATTTCCACGAACGATCGGCCTTCGTCACCTCGTGCTCGCGCCTTGCTCGCGGCTGCACTCGCGCGCGCCGCGCCGGCCCGGCCGCCGCGCATCCTCGGGGTACTCAATGTGACCCCCGACAGCTTTTCCGATGGCGGCAGGTGGGACGATCAGGCCCGCGCCGTCGAACACGGACTGGCTTTGCTCGCGGAAGGCGCCGACGCCCTTGACATCGGTGGAGAATCGACGCGGCCTGGGTCTTCGCCCATCGACCTCGACGAAGAGCGGCGGCGCGTGCTGCCCGTGATCCGCGAACTGCGCAGCCAGACGAAGCTTGCGATCAGCGTTGACACGACCAAGGCGCGTCTGGCCGCGGAGGCCCTCGACGCGGGTGCAACCATCGTCAACGACATCAGCGCCGGACGATTCGACCCCGAGATGATTCCGCTGATCGCGCGGCGCGGCTGTGGGTTCGCTCTGATGCACATGCAGGGTCTTCCGCTCGACATGCAACGCGCGCCGGCCTACGACGACGTGGTCGACGATGTGCTGGCTTTTCTGCGCGAGCGCGCCAGCGTTTGCTGGCACGCGGGTATCGCGGCGGAGCATTTGTGGGTCGACCCCGGAATCGGATTCGGAAAGACCCTCGACCACAATCTGGCGCTGCTGGCGCGCCTGGCGGAACTGCGCTCGCTAGGGATTCCGATCTTGGTCGGCACGTCGCGAAAGTCCTTCATCGGACAGATCGAGTCGCGCTCAACGCAGGCCCCAGCGACGGCGGTGCACGATCGACTCGGCGGCAGCGCGGCGGCGCTCACGGCCTGCGTGCAGGCCGGAGCGGAACTACTGCGCGTTCACGACGTGCGCGTCATGCTGCAGGCCGCGCGAGTGGCGTGGGCGATCGCTGCGCACTGAAGTCGAGGGCTCGCTCGACTTGGGTATTGTTCGCCGCGCGAAGCAGGGCACAATCGGCGCCCACACATGATCCACACTTCCGTGAAGAACGCTTCGTGAGCGCGACTCGCATCTTCGGCACGGATGGAGTGCGCGGTCGCGCGGGTGAGGGCTGGCTTGCAGCCGGCCCGGTCTCCGCGCTCGGGCGGACCGTGGGCGCGGTACTCGCCGGCGAATCGCGCTCGAGGAAAAAGCGCCGTGTCGTGCTGGGCCACGATGGCCGCCGCTCCGGTCCCGAACTCTGCGCGGCGCTGGCGCGCGGCTTCGCTGCAGCCGGCCTGCGCCCGATTTCTGCCGGGCTGATGACCACCCCCGGACTCGCCTGGCTGGCGCGCACCCAGGACTTCGAGCTGGGAGCCATGGTCTCCGCTTCGCACAACCCGGCGGACGACAACGGGATCAAGCTCTTCACCGGAAACGGGCTGAAACTCTCCGACGAGGTCGAAAGCGAGATCGAACGACGCTGGATCGCCGATCCGAGTCCGGCCCCGGACGGCCCGCCGCCTGACTACGACGAAAGCCTCGAAGTCCTCTATCTGACGCGCCTGGTCGAAAAGGTCGGCTCCGGTCTGAAGCTCGACGGCATGATTCTGGCGCTCGACTGCGCCAACGGCGGTGGCAGCCGGGTCGGACCGCGCGTCTTCGGCCGACTGGGCGCCCAGATCACCTCGATCGCCGCCGAACCCGACGGCGACAACATCAACCGGAATTGCGGTTCGACGCATCCCGAGGCGCTGCAAAACTCTGTTCGGCGCGTAGGAGCCGAACTGGGTATCGCGCTCGATGGTGACGGCGATCGCTGCTTGCTCGTCGACGAGAAGGGCCAGCTGGTCGGGGGCGACGCGATCCTGATGGTGCTGGCTCGCCACGCCATGGCCCGCGGCGAATGGAAGGACCCGCGCCTGGTCACGACGGTGATGTCGAACAAGGGGCTGACCAAGGCCATGCGCGACATCGGGGTCGGGGTGATCACGACCGATGTCGGCGATCGCAACGTGGTCGAAGCCCTGCGGCGCGAGGATCTGC
>JAYUOR010000199.1:0-4651 GCA_043760765.1 Planctomycetota bacterium
CATGGCGATTACACGCTGGGTCCGCAGGTTGCCCCGGGCAATCGTCCAAGGAGCGGCCACGGTCACCTCGACCAGGTCGGCCTCGATCTCGGGCACACCAGAGCGGATGCCGTTGTCGGCGACGATCGGGCCGCCGTGCAGGAAGAACAGGTTCTCGACGCCGTCGGTGAAGGTGGCCTTCACCCACTTGCTGTGGTCCAGGGGGTCGATCACGCTCGTGCGCTCCTGGAGCTGAAAACCGGCCGGAAGCGCCCGCGCGACCAGCGGCTCGAAGCCCACCATGCCCGCAATCGGACCCATCGTCGGCAGCGAGTCTTCGCTGTTCAGCCTCTGGTGCCAAACGACGCCGGCAAGATCCGGAGCCAGATCGAGCGACTCGTAGCACATTTCGCTGATCAGGACGTGCTCCTGCGACTCCTCGTGGGCCTGGAGGACCAGACCCGTGAGCGGATCCACATGGAGTGTGTAGAGGGAACCGGACTGGTCGATGCGCTCGACCAAGAGTTCGATCACAGAACGGCCGGCGACGACAATGCCGACGGCGCCCGTGTCGGTCACGCGGTAGTTCTGCAGGAAGAGGCCGACGTCGTGGATCGAAAAGTCGCGATAGCGCCAATTCATGCCCTGGCGTGGCGCCTGCAACGCGATGAAGAGCGCGCGCTCCGCGTTGGACATCGGCGGCTCGAGGACATCCAACGACTCGATCGCGAAGGCTCCATGGCCGTCGGCGGAGACACGCTCGCGCACGGCGCTGTGGTCCTGGACCGCGCCCTCGTCGACGAAGAATTCCACGCGCCGCACGCCTTGGAAAGTTGTGACCTGGCGGGAATTCGCAATGCGCTGGAACAGCGATTGGGTGGCAGGCGGAGCTCCAAAATGGTTCGCATTCTCGCTCTCGAGTCCCTGGGAGCCCGACGTGTTGCTCGTCGATACGTCGACTCGTTCGCAGGCGGCGAAGAGCGCCGCGAAACCCAGCAGCGTGGAACAGGCGAACTTCATCGCGCCTCTCCGCTCTTCTGGGCGAGTTCGATCGCGCCTCCGGTGACTCCCGAAAGCAGGCTGCGGGCGAAGGGGTCCAGGTTCGCGATCGAATCGGCGTGCACAACGCGGAATTCGTAGGGACCGGGCTTGCCCAGGCCGGACCGCCGCACGAGCGAGGCCACGCCGACGACGACGAACAGTGTCGCCGCGATCGCGATCCAGCGGCGCAGGGGCAGGCCGTCCGGGCGAGCAGTCTGGGTCAGCGCTCGGCCAACCAACGCATCGAGCTCTGTGGGGGCCGCAAGCCGCGCGAGGGCCGAGACCCGACGTTCGGCGCGCAGGCCCGCACCGGCGCTGATTTCGTTGGCCACGCGCTGATCAAGTTCGCGAGGGGCTGCGCGGACTAGGCGACCGAGCGACTCGCTGACCAGCATGTCGAGTTCGCGGGGAGCAGTGACCCGCCGAATGGAAGTCAACGCCGACGCCGCGCGCTCCTGGCGACAACCGGCGTTCAATTCGGCGACGACCAAGCCGTCGAGCGAACTGAGTTCCGCAATGCGTCGCGGCAGCGCGGTCAATGCGCGGGCCTGAGCGAGCGATCGATCGAACCAGGCCTTGCACGCCGAACAATGGAATTCCCGCGGCTCTGCGAGAAGGTTCCCGGCGCTTCCGATGCGTTCGACGAGCATCTCGCGTGCCGCCTGGCAATTGGGACGAATGGGCAGGCCGGAACTCATTGGGCCCTCCATTCGCCTTCGCCGACGTGATAGCGGTCCAGAATCGGCGTCAGCTCGCGATCGAGCGAGTCATGGGCCCGAGCTAGGCGCGACTTCACAGTGCCGAGCGAAACCTGCAGCGCCTCGGCGATCTCCTCGTAGGAAAGCGCCTCGATGTAGCGCAGCACGGTGATCGCGCGCAACTTCGGGGAGAGCCGATCGATTGCGCCCTGGATCTGATGCTCGAGTTCCTGACGGGTCATCGCCTGCACCGGAAGTTCCGCGCGCTCGTCGCGAATATCGCGCGCGCTGGCGATGCCGTCGCCACGCGGGCGCGACGAATCCGGACCGATACCCTCGAGGGAGGTCAGGCGCCGCGAACGCCGCCGCAGGTCGATGCTGGCGTTCACGGCGATGCGGTACACCCAGCTAGAGAACTTCGACTGGAAGCGAAAGTCCGGCAGCTTGCGGAAGAGGATGCCAAAGGTCTCCTGGCTCGCGTCGAGGGCATCGGTCGCGTTGCCGGAGATGCGGAAACACACGTTGTAGACACGGTCTTTGTACAGCTCGTACAAAGCTCGGAAGGGACCCTCAAGACCCGGCTGTCCAGCCGTGGCCATTGCCGATTGGCAGGCTTGCACCAGTTGTGCGTCAGGGTCGGGAGTCATGAAGCTGGGACTGGGGGGCCGGAACCGCGAAGGCAGGGCTCAGGGTAATCCTTGGACGCAAACGGCTGGGCGGTGGTTCCGCTATGACACCAGTTCTTGCCCCAAAATCGTGCCACGCCGAGCACTTACCGCCTAGCCGTCCTGTGGGAAAGATATCGGCGCTTGGCGAAATTGCCGGGCGGCCGGCTGCGCGCGCAGTGGCAGACCGCCAGAAAAAGGGGCCGTGGCGAGGCATGGCCGGCGAAAGCGAGGAAAGTCGCGCGACGAAACAGCGGCAGGGGTCCCCTCGTTGGAGCGCGAAGCGCTCGTAGCAACGGCTCCTGCGGAGCCTTCGCGGCGTGGGCGGCCTCCTGGCCGCTGAGTACGACGTTTCTAGCGCGATGAGGCATCGCCGAAGTCCGCGAAGCCGAGTAGGCGACCTTTTCACCGGGCTGCTAGGAAACCAAAGTAGCTTCAATTGGCAACCAAAGGCAGCTGCCTCACACCGAGGCAATCGTCAGGGCGAACGGGGCGAGGGTGTGCGCCCGCAGCCGCTCAGCCGCCAATCAGCGCGGCCGGATCGACCAGGTCGACTGTCGTGCCCACCGAGCTGGAGCAGGAAGCCCCATCGCAGTAGCCGTCCCACCCCGTGATACAGGCGGCCGCCGTGACTTCCTGGGTGACTACGGCGCCGTGGGATCCGACGGCCTGCAGGTGCTGGAAGCAGATCTCACCCGAGGTCCATTGAATCGGGACCTGCGTGCCTCCGAGGGGCCGGTAGAGCAGGCCAGGGCCGAGTTGCTGTCCGGCGTTGGGCGCCATCTGGCTGGGCTGGATCAACTCGCAGGGTGCGCCGTCGCGCATCACGAGATTGGTCGAGGTCGCGGAAACGAATTCGTTGCCGATCTTCAGCGTCCCATAGATCGACATCTTGCCGTTGATGAGCAGCGGCGCATTGGGCAGCACGACATCGACAATTGTCACGAGCGCGCCGGCGGTGTGCGTGGGTACGGTGAGCACGCTCATGCGCTGGCTGTAGCTCGCGGGCGCGAGCGGAATAATCCTGTTGTTGGCGTATATCCCGATGTCGAGCCTCGCGTTGGCCAGGGAACCATCGCGCAAATACACGGCAAAAGCCGTGTGCAATCGTCCGCCTCGCATGTACGCGCGAGCACCGACGGAGGAAACACTCAACGTGGGTTGTGAACTCGCTGCAGTCGCCAAAGTGCCGCGCGCCAATTCTTCCGCGTCGTTCCATCCGTCGTTGTCGGAGTCCACGCGATCGGCCGCGGTCTGCTGTCCGAATTCGAGCGCGTTGTCCAATCCATCTCCATCCTGGTCGAGAATCCAACTCGGCGGGGCGTTGCTCACGAGGCTCGTGCGAGTTTGGAGCTGAGCTTGAGGCTCGGCGCCGACTGTGTTGGAGAGGAGCAGGCCCAAGAGAATCGGCGTGCCGACGAACGCGAATCGCGCGAGGAGTTCGTTCGTGTGCTTCATCGACACAACGTACTTGCTGCGCCTCGGCGAACCAGAACCAAGCTGAGACGAAAATTGAGTATCCATGCGGCTGTGCTGCTTCATGGGCGGACCAGGCTCCATCAGGAAGGGGCGACCTCGATGCAAAGCGGAGCGTAGGGGACTTATGGTAGGGCTAGCCGACAAAAATGGTGTAGGTAACCAAGTTCTCCGGATCCCTGGGAACAGTCCGGCTGCGCTATACTCCCGCCCCCCCTAGGGGGTCCGAGCGCGCCCGTAGCTCAGCTGGATAGAGCGTCCGCCTCCGAAGCGGAAGGTCTCAGGTTCGAATCCTGTCGGGCGTACCACCCCCCCTCCCGTGCCCGGTGATCCACCGGCGTTTATTACCGGTCCGATACGGGGCGGCCCCCTGCCAGGACGGGGTGGACCGCCCCAAGCGCGTTCCTCACCCTCTCCTGATAGTCCCCGCCCCGGCTGAGCAGCTGAACGTGAACCGCCACCATCCTGGCGGCTGCGGACTCCGAACAGTTCAGCAACGATGCGATTTCCCTATGCAGGAGGCCCGCTGCTGAGCGCAAGAGCCCGGCTCGAAGGATTGGCCAGCCCCGGCGAAGTTGGGAGTTCGATCGGATGCGCCAGCTGGGCTCGGCACACTCTTGGACATCGATGCAGGCCATGACGTGAGTCGAGGATGTCACCGGCGACCCTGGTTTTGTTCCGTCGGCGAGCTGAGCCTGCGCACACATCCAGTCGAGCACCGCCGCGGGCGCACTTCCGACTAGGTCGTCAAGAGCGTCGCTCGCGAGACGGGCCTTGCCTAGCCGACGCTCC
>JAYUOR010000200.1:0-4647 GCA_043760765.1 Planctomycetota bacterium
CTGCTGCTCGAGCGGAGTGCAGAACACGTTCTCGGAGAACGCGCGCGCCACGCGCGTCTCGAAGGCGAGCAAGGTGCGCTGTTCTCGCGCGTAGATCCACTTCATCGGCGCGCGGCTGCGCTCGGCGTACTGCTGCCACTTGTCCGAATCGAGTTCGGCGAAGTGCATCACGCGCGCAAGTCGCGGGTGCGGTTCGAGGAAAGCGCCCATCGAGGAGCTGTAGGCGTAGGCGAGATCGGCCCAGCCCGCTTCGCGATCCACGGCCAGTTGCAGCGCCTTGGAACCGAAGACGCCAAGCGTCAGCGGCCGGTCCGTGAAGAGCAACGGAAGCGCCCGCAACTTGGCGCTCGTGGCAGCGTGGTCGATTGCCAGCGTCGAGACGTCGATCGAATTCAGATGCCGCGCCGCCTCGCGGTCGCCATCGTCGTGGGCAAATGCGATCACGCGCACTTCGTGCTGACGGCGCATGCGCTCCAAGAGGCGCCAGGTCGTGATCTTGTCCCCGCGATTGGGCGGATAGGGCACGCGCTGCGAAAGGAACAAGATGCGCATCGCTAGCACCTCGCCCCGAGATTCCTGTCGTTGGTTCGCACGATCGGCGCGGATTCTATTGTCTGCGCATGTGAACGGCTCATCAGAACGGAACTTCGTCGGGATCGCCTGACTTCGAACCCTCGGGCGAGGCCTGTTCCGCCGCTCGGCCATGGAACGGAGCGTCGAGTCCGCGGCGGCGCACGTCCGCGAGCATGTCCATGTGCGCCAACGCCGCGTGCAGGCATTCGTCGGTCGAGGCGCGAACCATGCGCGCGCCTTCGGGAACCCAGGCGCCATTGCCCTCGGGGTCCAGACTTCCGGCGAGCGGCAGTTCGCCGAGGAAAAGCCGGTGCTGGGGCATCTGTGCGCGCGTGTCCAGCAGAAAGACGCAGCCGCGATCGGTCTCGCGGCGCATCAGCCGGCCGAAACCTTGGCGGAACTTGGCCAGCGCGCGCGGAAGATAGATGCGCTTGCGTTGCACGCCGGCGCCAAGCGCGGCGCATTGCGCATGGTGGTAGCGATCGGGCACGCCATAGGGGAGTTTGACGATCACGAGATACTCGAGCGTCTCCCCCGGAAAGTCCGCGCCGTACCAGAAGGTGTCGACGCCCATCAGGATCGAATCGACGCGGCCGCGGAAGAGAGTTGCGAGCTCCTCCTTCGCGACTCCGCGCATGCCCTGATACCAGAAGGGAATGCGGCGCGCGCTGAAGAAGCCGGAGAGTTCTTCGCCGAAGCGGCGCAGCTCTTCTTGATTCGTGAACAGCACCAGCATGCGGCCGCGCGTGCGCTCGCCGAGGTGCGAGATGAAGCGCCGCACGTAGGCGTTCCAGGCGCCGCGTTCGTCGGAGTACGACGGCGCATCGCTCGGCAGCGCGACCAGCACGCGACGATAATCGAACGGGTCTGGGGCGCGCACGCAGCGCACGCTGCAGGCCGGTCGCGTCTCGTCGGGCGCGGGATCCGCGGCGCGATCGAGGCCGAGGTAGGCGCGCGCACTCTCGAAGCCGCCGCGCAGCCAGGTCGTCGCCGAGAGCAGCACCGCGTTCTTGAGCTCTGGAAAATAGTGCCGGCCCAGGTATTCGTTGGGCAAGAGCACGCGCGCCGCGAGCAGCTGCCTGCCGCGCGGATCGAGCTCGATGTCGTAGAAGGTGTGTTCGTTGTACTCGACGCGGCCTTCGAGCAGCGGCATCCAGGCGTCGAGGTCGGAATCCAGCGTGTCGAGTTCGACACGCAGCATTTCCAATTGCCGGCGCAGCCTGGGAATTCCGCGCATCGCCAGGGTGTCGAGACCTTCGACGAGTTCGGCGAGCGACGTCGAGAATGCCCCAATCGCTTCACCGAGATTTCCGCGCGCGCGAATCAGCCGCGCTGAATCTCCCTGCAGCACATATTCGCGCAGCAAGGAGTGTTGATCGCGCGCATTGCGATCGCGCTCTTTTCCGCTGCGCCAGTCGACGAAAGCGTCGAGTTCGACTTCCAGTTCCTTCAAAGCATTCGACGACTGATTCCACGCCGCGGAGGCGGCTTTCAGCGCCGTATCAGCGCTCGTGCCCGGGAACGCGACGCGTTCGAGCCGGTCGAGCGGAGCCCGCGACGAGCTCTTGCCCTCCTGGCGCAGGCGCGCGAAGAGTTGGCGCATCTCCTCGACCGACAGCACGTGACTCCACGCAGCGTGCGCCTGTTCGTGCAAGTGCTCGCATTCGTCGAAGATCACGTGCTTGAAGAACGCTTGCTTGACCAGCGCGAAGGCGTGGTTGGCGATCACGACATGCGCGTGTTCGGCACGCTGTCGCGCGGCTTCGGCGGCGCAACTGCGGCGGTCCTCGCGATGCTGGCAGCAGGCGACTTGCGCGCGCACTTGGCGCGTCAAGGTTTCCAGCTCGCGGCTCTCGCGCTCGCGCGCGCCGACGCCGAAGGCGGCGCGCATCGCCAAGCGGTCCAGATCGCCGGTCTCGTCGCGCAGGCTGAAGAGCACGAGCGTCAACCAGGCGAGCCAGGTCTCGTGGCCATCTTCCGCGCTGGGCACGTGCAACTTCAGCGCGCGCCAGCAGACGTAGTTCGCGCGGCCCTTGAGCAAGGCGACGCGCGGCACGCACGGCAGACGATTCGGCCCCAGGCCCGTTGCGCGTTGCAAGGCCCGCAGCGCGCGCGGGACTTCCCGATCCATCGCCTGTTCTTGCAGCGCGCGCGTGTAAGTCGTCACGCCAACGCGCACATCATGGCGCGCGGCCCAAATCAGCGCGGGGACGACATACGCGAGCGTCTTGCCTGTTCCGGTCGGCGCATGCACGAGCAGGAGTTCACTTGCACCAAGCGTCTGCGCCACCTGACGCGCCACTTCGTGCTGGCCCGCGCGATAAGAAAGCGTCGCACCCTCTTCCGCGGCGAGCGCTGGAAGGTGAACTTGAAAGACGTCATCGAGCAACTCCATGTCGCGCGAATCGAAGGGCTTGTCGTCGTCGCTCGTGATCGGCACCGTGGGGTCACGCGTCGGCGCGTCCTCGGCCCAAGCAGGTTCGAGCATCTCGATCGCATCGCGCACGCTCTCGGCCGGATCTTTCAGGTCCTCTTCGTTTAACGCCTGCGAGAGCGCGCCGTCGCGCGGCCTGCGCGCGGCGTCGAACAGGTGCGTCGCGTTTGCCGTGAACTTCGAAGGCCGCTCGAGTAGCGCTAGTCCAAGCTCGAAGCGCCGCGCTGCCGGTTCGTCGATGTCGCGCAACATCCGCGCGATGCACATGCCGGCCGCCGCCGCCAATCTCAACGCCGCGGGCTCCAGTTCGAGCACGCGCGCGACAAGCTCAGCCAACGCCGACTGCAGATCGTGCGCCGTGATCGCAGCGGGCGCAGCGCGTTCGCGTTCGGTCCCAAGCAGCGCGTGGATCCAGGGCTTGGAAGAGTTGCCGACCTTTCCCGGCAGCCACTGTGCGCGGAACTCGGCGAGACCTAGCACGCAGCGCGCACGCTGCGCGCGGTTGTCGAAGTGCGCGGACCATGCGCCGAAGGTCTCGCCCTCCAGCACGACCAGTGAACGCGCGCCGACGAAGGCCGCGAATTCTTTCCACGCGGCGTCGCCGCGATGCGCGTCGGCGAGATTCGCGCTCTCCACGCCGAACTCACGCACCATGCGCGCGCTCGCCGCGGGCTCGTCGCGGCCAGGAAACGGGTTGCACCAGCGCTCGAAGGACTCGATCTCACCCGACACCGTCCAGCGCAGTGCCTCGATCCGGATCAGGCCGTCGACGCTGGGGTCTGGACCGCTCGTCCACAGCTGCGCGAACGCCAGGTCCACGGTCCCGCCCAGGTCGGCGAGGGTCTGTACGGAGGAGGTCGGTAGGTGGCTTTGAGGGCACATCGACTGGCGCTGAGGGGGCCTGGCGGTGAATTACCGGGCAGCCGGACAGCGGAAATCTCAGGCTCCGCTCCCCGAGGCTCTCTAACCTCTTGCCCTGTCGGGCATTAGGCCACAGCCCTCGCGCGCGCGCTCGCCCGCGCGAGAGCCCGCCGTACGGGCAGTTCTAAAACCTTTCCAGGCAATGGGTTACGGCGCAGAGTGCGAGAGCCCCCGCGGGCCACCCTGAGGAAGACCTGCCACCGCGGCCGCGCTTGACTGGTCAAGTCTCCACCTTATGTATGGCCCCGATCCTGGCCGGGGTGTCCCCTTAGGCCCGCTCCGATCCCGATCCCCAATGGCAAAACGAAAGACCAAGTCCACCAAGCCCGCCGAAGACCTCGACGAACCCGAGGACCCCAACGCGGAACCGCCGGTCGGACTCGGTCGCAGCCTGGTCATCGTCGAGAGCCCCGCCAAGGCCAAGACCATCAACAAGTACCTCGGCTCGAGCTACGTGGTGCGCGCCTCGATGGGTCACGTGCGCGACCTGCCCAAGGGCCGCTTCGGCATCCAGGTCGACAAGAACTTCGAGCCCGACTACGTCACGATCCTGGGCAAGGCCAAGGTGATCAGCGAGCTGCGCAAGCTCGCCAAGGCCGCGCCAGCGATCTACCTGGCGCCCGACCCCGACCGCGAGGGTGAAGCGATCGCCTGGCACTTGTCGGAGTCCCTGGGCGTCAATCCCAAGCTGATGCACCGCGTGGTTTTCAACGAGATCA
>JAYUOR010000201.1:0-4629 GCA_043760765.1 Planctomycetota bacterium
GGCCTGCGTCGAACGGACTGAGTCGGCCGCGCATGGCCCGACTCGCACGACGCAGCGCCAAGATTGCATGACGGAACGGACACGAACCGGCTCGTGCCCCTCGGCGCGCAGTGAGGACGTTTCCCGGCCGAGGGCAGGCGAACTCCTGAGTATCCGCGTGGCTCATGCTCTGAAGCTGGGCTCGCCGATGAGGACGGCGGGCCTGATCCCCCCCCCGGGCCGTCCCCTGCATGTTTCATCGCCCTTCCTGCTCCTGCATTGGCCGCTACCGCTGGATGACACACGCTGTCCTTGCGGGCGCTGTTGTCGCTCCCGTGGCCTTGGGCCAGGAACCGCAGCCGTCGCCTGATGACGGCACCCAACGCGACTTGGCCGAGCTGAGTCTCGAGGATTTATTGCAGGTCCAGGTGACCTCAGCCTCGCGCAAGTCCGAACCCGTCAATGGTGTCCCGGCCGCGATCTTCGTTCTGACCCACGACGACCTGCGGCGCTCCGGCGCAACCTCGATCCCCGAAGCGTTGCGTCTGGTTCCCGGCATGGACGTCGCGCGACTGGACTCGAACCGTTGGGCGGTCTCGGCGCGCGGATTCAAGAATCAGTTCGCCAACAAGATGCTGGTGATGATCGACGGACGCAGCGTGTACACGCCGCTCTTTTCTGGCGTGTGGTGGGACGAAGTCGACGTGCCCTTCGATGACATCGAACGCATCGAAGTGATTCGCGGGCCCGGCGCGGCGATGTGGGGCGCGAACGCCGTGAACGGCGTCATCAGCATCATCACGCGCGACGCAGCGAAGACCCAGGGCGCGCTGGTCGAAGCCGGCGTCGGAACCATGGACAAGTCGATGCTCTACGCGCGCTACGGAGGCCAACTGGACGACGGCCATTGGCGCGCCTGGGGTAAGTACTTCGATCGCGGTTCAACCGAGACGGATACCGGCATCGACGGAGAGGACGACTGGAACGTGGCGCGCGGCGGATTTCGCAGCGACCTGACCTTCGGCGACAAGGACCAGCTGCTCGTCGAAGGCGATGTCTATCAAGGTAACGTCCACAACCGGCTCGTATTGCCCTCGCCGAATCCTCCGTTCCAGATTACGCCGCGCAATCACAGCGACATTGACGGCTGGTCCGTGCTTTCGCGCTGGACCCGGCGCAGCAGCGAGGACTCGGAGTTCCAGCTGTCCGCGTCCGCCGATGGCACCGCGCGGGACACGAGTATTTTCGTCGAAGATCGCACGACCGAGTCGATCGACCTGCAACAGCGCTTCGTGCCTTTCGCGAGCCACGAAGTCGTCTGGGGCGTGTCGTACCGTTCGACTCAAGCCGACACGCAGGGAAGTTACGTCATCACGTTGGGCGAAAACCACCGCACCGATGAACTCTTCGGAGCATTCGTGCAGGACGACATCGAACTCGTCGCTGATCGATGCAAGCTGATCCTGGGCTCGAAATTCGAGAAGAACGACTACACCGCCTGGGAATTCCAGCCCAATGCGCGCCTGGTCTTCACACCGGACAGCACGCAAACCGTGTGGGCCTCGGTGTCGCGCGCGGTGCGCACGCCCTCGCAGGTCGAGGACGACGTGACACTGGTGCAGGCCGTCATACCCGGCGCGCCCAATCAGGTGGTCACGTTGTTCGGCAGCGACGATCTCAACGCCGAACGGTTGACTGCCTACGAGTTGGGCTACCGCATTCAACCTACCGAACAACTCGCGCTCGATTTGGCGACGTTTTACAACGACTACTCCGACCTGATCGTGTTCGAGCCGGGCACGCCGTTTGTTTCCGGCGGCGGTGACCTAATCATCCCGCTGACGGCGGGCAACCTGACCCAGGGGCATGCCTACGGAGCCGAGCTGGCCGCGGAATGGGCGCTGCGCAGCGACACGCGCGTGAAGGCCAGTTATTCGTTCATTGAGCTGGTCGTCGATGACACGTCGAACACGCCGGCCACCCAAGGCGACGCAGTTCCAGAGAACCAGATTCGCCTGCGCGTCGAGCACGACCTGAACGATCACACCGACATCGACCTAGGGCTGATGTACGTCGACAGCATGAAGCTCGGCAACATCGACAGCTACTTCCGCACCGACTGCCGCGCAGAGTGGCGGCCTTCGTCGCACATGAGCCTGACCCTGGGAGTCCAGAACCTGTTCCACGATGGCCAGGTCGAGGACGGTCCGGCGCAGTTTGGACCCAGCACCGAGAGCCGCACCGCCGCCTATCTGAAAGCTTCGTGGAACTACTGAATCTTCAGGCAACGGGCAGCGATCGGAAAGATCGTGCTCGCGGGCACACGTCGCTTGGACGACGGCTGACCTGGATCATCGTCGCCACCAGCAGCAGCGCGCTACTCGTCGGCGCACTGTTCTTCGCGATCTACGATTGGAGGCAAGCCAGGCAGGACGTCGAGCGCGACATGCACCTGATCGCCGACGTGCTTTGCACGAACATGCGTTCCGCGATCGAGTACGAGGACAAAAAATTCGCGACGGAGGAACTGACCAAGCTCGAGAGCCAGAAGAACCTGCTCTCGACACGTTGGTTTCAGGCCGACGGTTCAATGTTCGCCGAGTGGACTCGCGCAGGTTTCGTGCCTCTCGATGTACCGAAGCTGCACGCCGACCTCGAAAACGTGAAGCCTGACGGCTCGAGCTTGCTGGTTCTGCACCAGATCTTCATCGACGACAAGCGCGTCGGGACGATGCTCCTGGAGAGCGACTTTTCTCCGGTCTACATCCGCCGTCAGCGGCTCTTGTGGATTCTGGCCGGCGGGTGGGTCGCCTGCGTCGCGCTTGCGTGGTTGCTCGCGCAGAAGCTGCAGGCGCGCATTTCGGCGCCCATCGTGGAACTCTCGAAGATCGCGCAGCGCGTCAGCGAGCAGAGCGACTACAGCCTGCGCGCCCCGCCGATGCATACGGGCGTCGATTGTGACGAGACTCACGATCTCGTCGATTCGTTCAACCGCATGCTGCACGAGATCGAGTCCAGGGATGCACAGCTCGCGCTGCACGGCGAAAACCTGGGCGACGAGGTCAAGCGCCGAACCGCCGATCTGGTCCAGGTCAACTCGCAACTGCTCGTTGCGATGGCTGAGGCGACGGCCGCGACCACTGCGAAGTCGCAGTTCCTGGCCAACATGAGCCATGAGATCCGCACGCCGATGAACGGCGTGATCGGAATGACCACGCTGCTGCTCGACACGCAGCTCGACCTGCAGCAACGCGAGACAGCCTCGACCGTCCTGCATTCCGCCGAGTCCTTGCTCGTGCTGCTCAACGACATCCTCGATTTTTCGAAGATCGAAGCGGGCAAGTTGGAGCTCGAGCTGATCGATTTCGAACTGTTGCCGCTCGTCGAAGAGAGTCTGCAGTCGCTGGCGCATCGCGCCAACCAGCAGGGTATCGAACTGGTCAGTTCGATCCGGCCCGGCGTGCCTGTGCGTCTGCACGGCGATCCCGACCGACTGCGCCAGGTCATCCTGAACCTGCTGGCCAATGGAATGAAATTCACGCTGCGCGGCGAAGTCGTGATCGAAGTCTCGCTTCAAGTGCCTGAACTCGGCGCGGAGGGCGCGGGCCAGAAGCTGCGCTTCTCGATCCGCGACACCGGCCTGGGCATCCCCGCCGACCGCATGTCGCGGCTATTCCAGATCTTCAGCCAGATCGACTCGTCGACCACCCGCAAGCACGGTGGCACGGGGCTGGGCCTGGCGATTTCCAAGCAGCTGGTGAACTTGATGGGCGGCGAGATCGGAGCCGAAAGCGAATTCGGCAAGGGTTCCATTTTCTGGTTCACGCTGCCGTGCACGCCCGCCATGGAGCACCCGCAGATTTCCCCCGCGCTGCCGCGGAGAATCCCGGCGACGCGCATGCTGGTCGTGGACGACAACGCGACCAATCGCCGGTTGGTTCGCGAACATGTCCGATCATGGGGCTCGAGCTGCGACGAGGCTTGGAGTGCTGCCTCCGGTCTGCAGGCCATGCAGCGAGCGCTGTCTGAAGGCAGACCCTACGGGCTGGTTTTCGTCGATCACGAGATGCCAGAGACTGACGGCGAAGACTTCGCTCGCAGCGTGCGCGACATAGTCGAGTTCAAATCGACGCCGATGGTAATGCTGACCTCGCTCGGCGGATCCGGCGACTCAAAGCGCATGGAGCAGCTCGGATTCTCAGGCTATCTGATCAAGCCGTTGCGCCACGCCAGCCTGTTCCAATGCGCGTTGACGATCTTGTGCAGTGATACGGCGACTCGCTTGAGGGCCACGGCCGGCATCCTGACCAGCACTCGACTGCAGCACGCACCCCGGATGCGCTCGGCACACCTGCTGCTTGCAGAGGACAACCTGGTCAACCAGAAGGTCGCGATCGGGCTCCTGCGAAAGCTTGGTTACACCTGCGATGTCGTTGCCGACGGGCTCGAGGTGCTGCGCGCGCTCGAGGTTGGCCGTTACGACCTGATCCTGATGGACGGTCAGATGCCGGGGCTCGACGGTTACGAGGTGTGCCGCCGGATCCGCCAGGACCCCAACACGCAGGACCTGCCCGTGATCTTCCTGACCGCCAAGGGCCTGCTGATGGACATGGCCGAGGGCGAGGATGCGGGCAGCGACCTGTACCTGAT
>JAYUOR010000202.1:0-4623 GCA_043760765.1 Planctomycetota bacterium
GTTCACGCTGCGCGTGACGCCGACGCAAGTGACCGTGGATCGCCTGCTGGCCGCGAAGCTGCCCCAGGGCGCGAGCCTCAAGCTCGCCGATTCCGGCGCTGCATTCGTCGTGCAATTGAACCAGCTGCGCGCGCCGCTCGGCCGTTTCTTCGACGCGGACCAGAAGCTTGCGCGCGCGGAACTGGTCGACAATCTCGACCTGAAGCTCGAAGTGAGTCTGCCGACCTTCGTCTACACGCATCCGGGCGCGCCGGCCATCGCCCCGGGAGCCACGCCGATTCCGCCGGCCGTGGTCACCCTGCGCGATCTTCAATTGAAATTGATGGCGAAGCCTGCCGCCGCCGCAACCCTGGATTTGACCGGCGCGGTCGACGCTACTCCGCCGGGAGTGATCGAAGCCCACGTCGTGATCGAAAAGCCCGCGGGTTTCCTGGTTGAAGCACTAGCGACTTTCCCCGCGCCTGGTTCGCGCGCGAAATTGAGCGCGAAGCTCGCGCGCTTTCCTTCTGCGTTGCTCGACGTGCTCGCGCGTCAGGACGGACTTTTGCTCGACGTGCTCGGGCCGGAATTGGAAGCCACGCTCGAAGGTGTCTATCCCGATGCCGGTGGCGAACCGATGCGCGCGAAGCTGCGTTCGAAACTCGGCGACATCGCGTTGGTCAGCCGGCTCTCGGACGGCGTGATCGTCTGCGAAGGCGAGCAAGGCCTCGACGCAAAAGTCGGCCTGACGCCGCTGTTCTCCAAGCGCATCATCGGTTCGCTGGTGCCGATGATGGTGCAACTGCGCCAGGACGATCCGACGAAGCGCACGATCCTCAGCGGCCGCAACCTTTCGTTGCCCATGGACGCCGACCTGACCAAATTGTCGGGCGACATCGACCTGAATCTCGGAGAAGTCGAGTATCAACTTCTGCCCGGAATGGAGCAGGCCCTGCAGCTCGTCGGCCAGAAGGCGCCCGTGTCGAAGAGCACGGTGGTCAAGCCGATTCCGATCAAGATCAAGAACGGCATCGCGCACTACGACTCGATTCCGGTGCGCGTCGGCGATCGCGAAATCAATTTCCACGGCAATACGAATCTGGCGCTGAAGACGTTTGAGCTGGCCTTCGTCGTGCCGCTGGAGATGCTCGGGTCGAAGGTCGAGGCGCAACTCGAGCCGCTGCGCGACATGCTCGACCCGAAGATGGAAGTGCCGCTGGAGTTGTACGGGTCCTGGACCAGTCCGAAGCTGCGTTTGGGCAAGGGCTTCCTGGAGAAGGCGCTGAAGAAGGCCGGCGAGGAAGCGCTCAAGGGCGGACTCGAGGACGGGCTCGGCGGCCTGTTCGGCAAGAAGAAGAAAAAGAAGGGCGGATGATCGCCTACGAGGGCACGCTCTATCGTCCGCCGTCCGAAGCCGACAGTCTGATCCTGCAGGCGACGATCGGTTGCAGCTACAACAAATGCGCGTTCTGCGCGATGTACCGCGGCAAGCGCTTTCGCGTGCGCAAGCTCGAAGAATTGGAGCGCGAGATCGAGTGGGCCGCCAGTGTCGAGCCCGAGGTGCGCAAGGTGTTCCTGGCCGACGGCGACGCGTTGATCGCGAAGGCGAGTTACCTCGAAGCGCTGCTTGGAAAACTGCGCGCGGAGTTTCCTAATTTGCAGCGGGTCAGCTGCTACGCCTCGCCGCAGTCGCTGCAAGTCAGAAAGCCGGAGGAAATGGAGCGCCTGCGCGAAGCCGGGCTCTCGCTCTATTACCTCGGCATTGAAAGCGGCCACGACGCGGTGCTGGAAAAGTTGACCAAGGGCGTCGACTCAGCCGAGATGGTTCGCGTGGCGAACAAGGCCCAGGACGCCGGCGTCAAATTGTCGACGATGATCCTGCTCGGCGCGGGCGGGAGAGCCCTGTCGCAGGAGCATGCGCGCGAGAGCGCGCGAGTCGTCAACGAGATCCAGCCGCGTTTCGTCAGCACGCTGGTCATGACTCCCGTGAAGGGCACGCCGCTGTGGGACAGCGATCAGCGCGGCGAGTTCGATCACATGAACGAGATCGAGCTGACCGCCGAGCTGCGTGAATTCGTCGCGGGATTGGAATTGAGAGCGAGTGTGTTTCGCTCAAATCACGCCTCGAATCGACTGGCGCTCGCGGGGACGTTGTCGAAGGACAAGGCTGCGCTGCTCGCGCAGCTCGACCGCGCCCTCGCCGATCCCGCCCACGCACCCTTCGTGCCGCGCTGGCTGCGCGGGCTATGAAAATCACCCACCTTGGTGGGCGATCGTGTCCTCTTCCATCTGCAGCGCGAGTCGCTCGCGCGAGAATTTTCGGCCGAACAGCGCTTCCTTGACCTTGAGCGTGGTCTTCGAGGACACGCGGCGCACGAAGTCGATCGGCGGAAAGGTTCGCAGGCTGGACGTGTTCGTCGCCTTGGCCCAGGACTGGTTTTGCTCGCAGACCAGATACTCGGTCCACAGCAGATACGCGGCGAGATAGGCCTTCGAAAGCGCCTTCGACTTCACCAAAGTCGGAATCGCCGGCCTCAACGCAGGAAAACGCACCGCGAGCGGGAAGAGCTTGTGCAGGTTCTCGACTTCGTGCCGATGCGCATGACTGATCGAACTCGTGCGGTTGAACTTTTGCGGGAATTGATCGTACGAATCGACCGCGAAACCCATCTCGCGCGTGATGTCGTTGATGTCGGTCTCGGGATAGGGCTGCAACAGACTGCACAGCGGGTGATCGACTTCGCAGTCGATGTTGAGCTGCAGCGTCGCGAGCTCGTCGGCGAGCGTCGCGCCCGGTGAACCGAGCAAGTTGAGCGTCGTCAGGCGAATGCCCTGCTCCTTCACGAAGCGCGCGGAGTCGCGCAGGTGGTCAATGGTCGTGCCCTTGCGATAGACCGTGTTGCGGATCACGTCGCTCGCCGATTCGAAAGCGAGCCGCGCGGAGATGCAGCCGGCGCTCTTCAGCATCTGCATGTGCTCGCGCGTGGTCTGGGCCGTGCGCAGGATCACGTCGAAGGGCAGGCCGATCGCCTTGGGATATTCGCGGCAGAACTCGACCAGCCACTCGTCGTCGACGTTGAAGATGTCGTCGAGGAAGTGCAGGAACTTCAGCGGATAGCGCGAGCGGACCTCGTCGATCTCGGCCAGCACCTCCGGCACCGAGCGCTTGCGCAGATATTCCTTGGGCTTCGCCTTGTAGAGCTTGTCGCGCCAGGCGTGGTGGAAACAGAAAGAGCAGTTGTAGAGACAACCGCGCTGCGTCAGGAAAATCTTGCGCTCGCAGTTCCTGTACAGTTCGCCCGATTCGTACAGCGGCTCGCGCAGCGGATAACCGAGATCGTCGAGGTCTTCGATCAACGGCCGCAGCGGGCTGTCGATGCGCACGCCGCCGCGCTCATAGGAGAGGTTGGGAATGAAACTCGTGTCGAGTCCGTTTTCCAGCGCCGTGGCCAGGTCGGTCAGCGTGATCTCGCCTTCGCCGCGGCAGACGAAATTGATCGCTGGATCGAGCACCATGTCGGGCACGAAGGTCGGGTGCGGCCCGCCGAAAATCGTCGGCGCACCCGTCAGTTCCTTCGCGCGGCGCGCCACCTTCGAATAGAAGACGTGGTCGCCGGTGGTCATCGAGAAAGCCAGCAGGCCCGGATTCGCTTCCTTCAGCTTGGCCTCCCAGTTCGTGTCGGGCAGCAGGAGGACCTTGACCTCGTGACCTCCGCGCTGCAGCGAACGGGCGAGCCATTGGATGCCCAGCATTTCCTGGGGCAGATATTTCTGAATGAAGACGACTCGCATGTGCCTGGTGTGAATTCGAGGTGGAGTGGTTGCGTCATGAAGCCTACAGCCGCTGGAGTAACGGCGCGGCTTCGTCTGAGTGCGCAGGGACTACGCAGTTGTGCGAACCGCGCCGCAGGAATTCGTTTCCCGCGCAGCGCCGCTCGCCGCGGAAGCGTGATGGCAGCAACCGCCGACTGCGACCTGCGCGGTTTGTTTCGATGCATCGATACCAAAGCGCGCCGCGAGGTCGCGCGCGATCGCTTCCATCGCCTGGTGCGTGCCCGCGGGATGACTCTGCTCGACCTTCTCGAACTGGGTGAGGACGCGCTCTTTCTCCTGGGAAGTGAGCATGCTCTCGGCCATCGGGAACAGCACCTGATCCTCCTTGGCGATGTGATCGCGCAGAAGTTCGACGTAGTCGTGGGCCTTGTCGCCGAAACGCTCAGGCGCGCCCGCTTCACGGTTTTTCGCGGCTGAAATCGCAGCATCGATTTCGCGGATCAGTGCGCGGCCGATTTCGTGTTCGCCGAGCATGACGGCGATCGGTCCGACACGTGTCGGCATGCCACGCGCCTCCAGGGCCGTGAACAACTGCTGCTCTTCCTTGCCGTGGTGGCAGGCGTCGGCGAAGGTGCGCAGGAAAAGCACGGCCTTTTCGGCTGACGCGATGTCCAGGGACTGGTTCTTCCGGGCGCCCTCGGCGATGCACTCGAGGCAGTCGAGGACCAGTTCGATGACGCGGTGTTCAGAGGAGAGGATGTCTGTCGGGCGCATGGCTTGGCTCCTTGGGGGTTGTGCCCGGGACCCTCCCGGGGCGCGACCCAACCATCGCCCGAATCGCCGATTCACGCCTTGACCCAGGTCAATTCC
>JAYUOR010000203.1:0-4617 GCA_043760765.1 Planctomycetota bacterium
CTCTGGAGGCGGGGCTCGCCTCCAGCGCGAATCAGGCACAACCATGCGGGGCACTGCCCCCGCGCAGTGTTCCCTTCGGGGCCGGCGCGCGACGAATCCGGCGACATCGGTCCAGGGCTCGCCATGAGTTTTCCACAATCGCGCTGGACTCGGCAGTGATCGCTTCCGCCTCCTGCACTGGGGAATCGCAGGCGCCGTTCCGTTGCTTCCCAGTGCGGGGCCCGTGCCTGGAGGATCGATGTCGAAAAGCGCCCCGTTTATTGCATCGCTGCCTAGACTCGGCGCTCCTGCAGCGACGCGCGCGTCCGCGTCCGTCCCTGCCGGGATCCACGCGGCCTCAGGAACAAGGTGCATCCAGTGACGAGCGAAAAGACTCATCGGCTTCGCACACAGCCGCAGGCGCATGGCGTCACGCCGGCGAACAGCGACTCAACTGTGAGCAGCGCTGGCTGCGTGGCCGCCTCCGACGCGCGCCCGATGGAGCATTGGCGCACCGTCCTGGGAGGCATGAGTCCGCGCGAAGTGCTCGCGCGCCTCTTGCAGGGCGATCCACTCGACTTGCGTCGCGTGGTCGCCACGCGACTCAACCAGCGGGCCTACCTGTTCGACGCCGATCGAGTGCACCTGCGCGCGCTGGCCCACTGCGCGCGCTACGCCGTTCGCTACCGCGGGGTGCCGCCGCTCGAGACCTGGCTTGCCGAAATCGTCGATCAAGCGCTGCTCGATCTGTTGCGCGAAGATCTTCAGGCTGAGCGGCGCGGAGAGTCGCCACAGGCGGAAGAGCTCGCCGCCTTCGTCGATCTTGCGCGGCCGCTGGGCCTCGAACCCGCCGTCATGCGGCATGTGTGCCTGGCGCACAATCTGCTGCGCGAAGAGGATCGCCAAGCCTTTCACGGATTGGTGATCGTCGGGCACAGCCTCGAAGAGGTGGCGCGGGCCATGGGGATTTCCGGTTTGGAAGTCGCTCGTCGCGCGCGCCGCGGATTGGAATCCGTGCTGGTCGCCGCGGGGCAGTTGCCCAAGCAGAAGACGTCCGAGCCGGCGCAGATCGAACTCGAGAGTGAAACGGAGTCGACGCCCGCATGCGCGTCGCTCGCTGGGGCAGAGGCCGTCGCACCAGAGAACCAAGCTCAAGGACTGCAAGAGGAGTTGCAATCATGAATACAAAGCCGGTGACAACCGATCTGGCGCGCTTGCTGCACGATCTTTCGCTGCGCGAGGGCGCGGACCTCGAGCGCGCGCTCGCCGACGCCGCCGTGATGTTCTCGCGATTGGGGGCTTCGGCCGCGCCCCGACTCGTGCCCGGCGATCGCTTGGGTCGAGGCGTCCTTTCGCTGGCCCACGCTGAGTTCGAACTGGCCGGCTTGATCCTGCGCGAGGTCGAGCGCCTGTGCGAGCAGGCCTCTCGGGCATTGGATGGCAGCGCAGAGTCCGCGCCACTGCGTCGCGACCTGTCCGAGCTCTTGTTCGAAGAACTGGACTGCGCGCAAAGCATGGACTGTCTTCAGCCGTCGTTGCTCGGGCTGCTGCGTGATCTTGGGCATCAGCTCCCTAGGGGCAGCTGCGAGGCGGCCGAGTTTTCCCGTGCCGCGGTGACGTTGCGCGAAGCCATGGCCGCAGCCAAATTCTCCTGATTCGTCGCCACCCTTTTCTTCAGGAACTGCGATGCAAGAGCGCACCACCGACGCCTTGGAAATGCTGTTGCCCGACGCGGCGCCTGCGTTCTGGCAGCGCGCGCAGCGGGTCACCACGTTCCTGAGGCTCTTGTCCGACGATGCGCGCGGACATGGCGGCCCAAGCGTCGCCGTGAGCCTGCCGCGCGCGCGCAGCGAGTTCGATCGCTCCGCGCAGGCGCGCAGGATCAGGATTCACGAAGAGCTTCTTCGCCAGCATCTCTATGCGCTCGTCGGCGCCGACTCCTTCGCGCACTTCGGCGAATGCGACGGCCCGTTGCAACAGGCCTGGAGCGAACTCGAAGAGGAGCGCTCCGATTCCACGGCGATCGCGCACGTGCCCGTTCCCGGTGAGAGCGCCGCGTCCGTCGCCGAGCGCCTGCTCGTGGGGTTGGAGCAGGCCGGAGCGGGAACTGCGCACGTAGCCCTGTGGCGGGCGCGCCTGCTGCGTGCCGTGCAGGGCCCCGAGAACGGAGCAGCGGCCTTCGAACGATTCCTCGCGCAATCCACGAACGCTCGAGTGGGGCGATCAGAGAACAATCTGCGCAGCGCCGCTCTCGCGGGACTGGTCGAGTGCCTGCTGGATCGCGCAGCCGTTCGCGCGGCGCGCACGCGGCTGGAGGCAGATGGGGCGAGGGTGCTCGCCGATCCGCGTTTGCGCCGCCTGCTTTCGTGGACTCGCGTGCTGTGTGGCGACGAGCGGGGAGCGAGAAGTTTGCAGGGTCCAGAGCTCGCTGCCCGCGGACGATTGCCCAGGCCGTTGGCGGAGTTGCGCGCAGGTGTTCCCGCCACGGGCCCGTGGTTTTACGGACAAGTGTGCACGCAGGAGGCGCTTGCCCCGCCGCGCGATCTTGAGCCTGGCGCTGAGCCTGTCGCCGCAGCGAATGCAGCGCGCGCGCAGCTTGGGGCGGCGTTGTTCGCGGTCTTCGTGCTCGAGTCTCCAGGCCGCGCCAGGCTGGTTGCTCACTCGCTGGCCCCGGCGTTGCGCGGCCGCTGGAACGCCTGGCTGGAGTCCCGCGAGGGTGCCTGCGCGGACTCGAGCGAGGGCGAGGCCCAGTTGCTCGCGGATGCGCGCACGCGTTTCGCGCACTTCGGCGCCATGGGCAACTCGGACCAGGCTCGGCATTCGATCGATCCCGAATCGATCCAAGCCCGCGCGCTTGTGCCGGTCTGCAATTCGCGCGGCGACGTCTGCGGCTGGCTCGATCTGCAGTTCGAACACCACCTCGTCGCCTCGCAAGCGCGTTTGGAACGGCTCGCCGACAGCTGGTCTTTGCGCCTTGCGCCGCGCGCCTCCATCGACATTGCGACGATCCCGACACAGCTCGGCGACGAAGCCTCATTTCAAGCGACGGTCCTGCGCGGCTTCGTGGAAGCGCTTGCGTTGAAGACCACGCAACGGCGCTGGTCGGCCTTCGACGTGCGGGGCAACGCCGTGATGCTCGTGGCCGCAGGTGGGGGAGCGCTCGAAGCCGGCGAAGAAACGGAGGCAATTCCACTGCCTGCGAGTGCAGCGCCCGGCTCTGAGCGGCGGTGCAGCGAGGGCCGCGCAGTCGCGCGCGCGATCAGCACGGGCCGCAGCGTCGTCTTCGGCGAAGCTCAGCGGCAACTGGCTCTCCATCCCGAGGCCATGAGCGGAGTCGCCGTGCCACTCAGGTTGCGCGGTCGCGTCGCGGGAGTCTGGCTGGTCGAATCCACGCGCCGCCGCGATTTTTCAGCCGCGGACGTGCAGCGCTTCGAGGCGCGCGCCGCCGCGCTTGCGCCAGAGTTGGCCGCCGCGCAGTTTCGCAGCTGGCATGGCGCGCGATTTGGCCATGACGTGTACGTGAGCGCGTCCAACACGCTGGCTGGGCTTTCGGCCGAACAACTGGTCGCGCTGGCCGGCTCGCGTTCGCCTGTGGCGCTGAGCGGTCCGCGGGGTTCGGGCCGGCGAATGCTTGCGCGCAGGCTGCACTTCGAAGGCCCGAATCGAGCCCTGCCACTGCGGCGTATCTGCGCCGATCTTGGCGAGCTCGAACGCGCGCTCGCTCTGACGGCTGAACCGGCCGGCTGGATCGTCGAGGGCTTGCTCGAACAGCCGCATGCGCTGCAGGTTCAGATCGCACACTTCGTCGCAGAGCGCAGCGGCGAGCAGTCCCTGGAGCGGCGCGCGACCGCGGCCCGCATCTTCTTCCTGTTGGAGCGTTCCATCGCCGGCGCGACGGAGCAGGGGCAACTTGCACCCGAGCTGGCCTGGTCCCTTTCGCGTGTCGAACTCAAGCTCGCCCCGCTGGCCGGCCGCCGACACGAAATTGCTCCGCTGGCGCAGTTGTTCGCGCGGCACTTCGCGGCCGAGGAAGGCGTGCGCAGCTTGCAGCTCGACGATACGGCGCTGGGTTTTCTGTGGCGCCAGAACTGGAACGGCAACGTGCGCGAACTGGCGCAGTGGATGTACCGACTGGTGCTCTGTCACGTTGACGGTGTCATCGATGCCGGCGTGCTGGAGGGACTCGCGCAGCGCTTTGGCCATGACACGCTGCAGCGCATCCCGTCCCGCCATCCCGATCGCGAATTGCTGCAGTCGGCGCTGGACAGCACCGCTACCCCGAGGGGCGCCTGGAACAAGACGCGCGCAGCGATTTTTCTCGGCTGGGACACGGACACGCTGCAGAGCCGGATCGTCGAGGCCGGCCTGCTCGCGGCGAGCGCAGGCTCCAAGCTCGCCGATTCGTCCGCGCGATCCGTCGGCGACGACACACAGGCCGCGGGCATGAGTTGAAACTCAAGCTTGGGTCCTGCTCGATGCCATCGGCTAATGTGCCGCAGGTGAAAGCCTCCGACTTCGACTTCGAATTGGATCCGGCGCGCATCGCGCAAGTGCCGGCGACGCCGCGTGACAGCGCGCGGCTGCTCGTCGCGCGCCGGGATTCCGAGCTGGTCTCGCACCTTTGCGTCAGCGATCTGC
>JAYUOR010000204.1:0-4613 GCA_043760765.1 Planctomycetota bacterium
GTCGACGAGCAGGCTCTCGCGCGCCTCGGGCAGGAGATGCTCGTATTGTTCGCGAGCACCACGAACTTCACGGCGTTGCACGCTCTCACCTCGACACACGCGCTGCGCTTGATGCTGCCTTTCGCGCGCAAGCCAGGGAGTTTGCTGCGCTATCACTGGCAGGCACTGGCCGCCGCCTTCATCGGCATCGGTTCACCGCGCGCACGGAAACTGGATCTCTCTGCCACCCCGGGGTGGAGTGCAATCGCCGCGCGCGCCATCGCGAGCAACGACGACCACGACGCCAAACTGGTCTTCGCCTGCCGTGAGGAGCAGGCGCTGTACGGCGGCGACCTCTACCGCTACGCCGCCGCGCTGCGCATGAAGCTCGTGCCTTGACGCCTGCTCTGCATTGGCGGCGAAAGTGCTCCATCAGCGAGTGTGGCGGCTGGGACCGGGTAGAATTCAAGGGTCGATTCACTGCGGAAACTCGGAGTCTCACCATGCGAGAGTTCATCTTCGCTTCGCTCCTCTTGGCGCTGCCTTCCTCGCTGCTGCACGCGCAGAACTGCGCGAACACGTCCGTCGGCTTCACGCCGCTGAACGATCTCGGCACAGGGACATATCAGGGATTCCAGGGCGGCCTGTATCCGGGCGGATCGAATCTGCGGCCAATCGCTCACGAGGTCGCAGGACTCGCTCAGACGGCGCAAGTCGTTCCGCGCGACGCGACAGGTGCGATCGATATCGCAAGCGGCAAGATCGGTTTCATCTCGATCGGCATGTCGAACTGCGTGATCCACTTCAGCGCGCTGATGCAGGCCGCGCAGAGCGACACGTCGAAGAGCCCACGCGTCCTGCTTGCGAATGCTGCACAAGGTGGACAGACGGCGGCGATCCTGGCCAATCCTTCCGCGGCGTATTGGGCAAGCTGGGTGCCGTCCAAGCTGGCGGCAGCGGGCCTCAGCGCGGGACAAGTGCAAGCCGTCTGGTTCCTCGAAGCCGACGCCGGGCCGACCGCCGCATTCCCCACCGACGCGCTCACGCTGCAGGCGGAGTTCACGGCGATCATGGGCATCCTGCGTGCGAACTTCCCGAACCTGCGCGTCCTGTATGGAGGCTCGCGCATCTACGCCGGCTACTCGACCACGACACTCAATCCAGAACCGTGGGCCTATCAACAGAGCTTCGCTGTGAAGTGGCTGATCGAGGATCAGATCAACGGCAATCCGGCGCTGAATTTCGACTCTGCGCTGGGCGTGGTCGTCGCACCGTGGCTCGCCTGGGGTCCCTACATGTGGGCTGACGGGCTGACACCGCGCAGCGACGGACTGACCTGGGTCTGCCCGGGAGACTTCAATGCGGACGGCACGCACCCCTCGACGCAGGGAGCTAACAAGAACGCGGGCTACTTGATCAATTTCCTGCACACCGACAGCACGGCGCAAAGTTGGTACCTCGCGCAGCCTGCGCCGCTCTCGTTCGGAATCGCCAAGACGACTTCGATCGGCACTGCGCCGAGCGTTGGCTGGTCGGGCACTCCGAGCATCGCGCTGAATCAGTTCCAGATCCGACTCGGCGGGGCGGTTCCGCTGAAACCGGTGATCGGGTTGTACAGCGGTCATGCGACGCTGGCACCCTTCGTCAACGCGACCCTCTATCTCGGTCCACCGATCCAGCGCCTGCCGCCGCATGTTCTCGACGCCGCGGGCGCGACAAGCTACTCGATCCCTTTGGATGCAAGCCTGCGTGGCCTCACGCGCGACTATCAGTTCTGGTTCCGCGATCCGCTACAACTCGACGGCAGCGGAGCCGGACTTTCGAACGCACTGCAGGTGCGCTTCTTCAACTGAGCTTGGGGCGTCGCTCTATTCGACCCGCGGCAGACCGTTCTCGGTGTCCGCGGCATTGGGGTAGTTCGCGCGATTGATGCTCCACCAGTTGAGCCACCAGGCCGCATCGTGAGTCGAATCGTAGGCGACGCCGGTCAATTCAAGCAGCGCGGGATCGCCGAGCACTTCGTTCGCCAGCGCTGAATTGGCGTGGCAGATCCAGGCCAGAATCGTGGGCACTTCTGCTTGGGCTTCGCGCTGCTGATCACTGAAATTGCCCAGGGCAACGGCAATGGGCTGGAGCTCGGCACGCTCGAGTTGCTTCTTGCGCATCACCTTAGCGAGTTCGTCGAGCAGTGGCGCCGACCTCCAGGTGCAGTCCAGCGTCACGAGCGCTTCGCAAACTGCAGGCAACAGGGCCGGATCGCGCGGTGCCGGGTCGGCGAGAATTGGCAGCACGATCATGCGCGCCGTCACCTCGTCGACTTTCGCGGCAGCCAGCCACTGAACGGCAGCCACGCGCGCTTTCGGATCGGAATCGCGCGCCCAGAGCTTGATCAGGTCCAGCGCGCCGGCTTCGAGCAGGAAGTCGGGGAATGCCGCTGTGCCGGGCGTCCGGATGCAGCACGAGCGGCGAATACAACGCGCAGGTCTCGTTCCATTTGCCCAAGCCCATCAGCCCCTTCACCAGAACCGGGGCGGATTTCTCGACGATGTCGTAAAGCTCGATGTCTTTGTTCGCCTCGTGCCAGGCCAGGTAGTCCGCGCGATGGTCGGCGTCGAATCGCAGCAGGGTCAATTCGCGCAGTTTCAAGAATGCACGCTCGGCAACGCGAGCGTCCGCATCGGTCGCTCCCAAGTGCACGGCCGTGCGCGCGAGGGGTTCAGAACTACCATCAGTCATGACGTCGATCATGCAGAGCTTCTGCTCCCAGCCGAGTTTCGGCCAGATCGCCGGCAACACTTCCAGCGCGCGATCTTGCGAGCACTGCTGGCGCAGCAGTAGCGCCGTTTCCGATGTGTGGCTTTCGCTGAGTGCGTTTTCGCGGAACCTCGCCAGCCAGGTGTCGAGACTTGTGGTTTCCTCGGTCGCGCCAGGTTTCGGCATGCGCGGCCCACTGGGCCCGGCGAAATCGAGGATCCTTGGCGCGAAGTTGCCCAGGCCGAGATTCAACTGATTCGGCTGCCCGATTGGATTCTTCTCCAGGGCCAGCATCAGCTGCGAAACTTCGCTGTGTAGCGCCTGGATCTCAGCCTGCGCCACGCGCTGCGAGGTTACACTCTGAAAACTCAACCAGGCGACGGTTGCGAGCAGGACGACCAGGAGCAAAAGCGTGATTCGCTGCAGCATGATTCTTCCTCCCAGTTGGACGCGCCGGCATTCGGCGCGAACTTTGTCCATGTTTCCAAAGCGGCGCGCGGCCTCCGCGTGAGCCTTCTCCGGCGACAAGCCGCGCGCCACCAGATTGCGCTCGCGCTGCTCGAGGTGGAAGGCAAACTCGGCCTCGATGTCGTCCTGGATCTCGCGATCACTGCGTGGATCAGGTGCCCCGCCCAGGCGCTGCCAAAGATTGGATGCAATGCCCATCGCAGGCTCAGCCGATCGCGCCGCCCGACAAATGGGCGCGCAAGACGTTCGCGACCGCGCCGCTGACGCGCTCCCAGTTCTCCGACTGCGCCGTGTACTCAACGCGGCCTTTCTTGGTCAGCGCGTAGTACTTGGCACGTCGATTCGACTCCGACTGCCCCCAGGTCGCATCGATCCAGCCGCGTTTTTCCATGCGGTGAAGCGCGGGATACAGCGAGCCTTCCTCGATCTGCAGCACGTCCTTCGAGCGCTGCTGGATCGCGCTGGCGATTTCGTAGCCGTGCAGCTCGCCGCGCAACAAGACGCGCAACACGAGCAGTTCAAGAGTCCCGGGCAAAAGTTGAAAGCGTTCTTCGGCCATGTCTATCTCCCCTAGTCGTTCTAGGGCAGATCGTAACCGACTCCCATAGACGCGCAAGGGGTCGAATGGAAGAAAACCGCGCCAGGTACCCGACCTGCCAATTCGGAGCTTACTTCCAGGCGGGAGTGCGGGCGCCGGACTTGTCGACGCACTGGGGGACCCAGGCCAGGCAAAAGGCGCTCACCGTGACGTTGGTGCGTTTCAGCGCCACTTCCAGCGGCTCTAGCGCTTCGCTGCGCGGGTCGCTCTTCGTTTCAGCGGCTTTCAATTCGGCCTGGATGTCAGCTTCGAGGGCGGCGCGTTGCTCGTTCAGTGCCTCCAAGGTCTCCCCAGCGCGGCCGACGTCACCCGATTCGCGGGCGCTGCGACTCGCGCCGCGCAGCGCGGTCGAGGCCTTGCCGACGGCGGAACGCTTGCTGCCGAAGAAGGCGCCGATCACCGCGCTACCAAAAGACAGCGCAGTCGAAAACTTCGCGTCACGGGCTTGCTCCTTCTGCACTTCGATCGCCTGCTCCGCTCGGCGGATGCGATCGTCGAGGGTCGTGAAACGCGAGCTGTACTTCGCGCGCAACTTCGCGGCCAGCTCGTCGCGGGCTTCGCGCGCGATCTGGCCCAGGCGCATCCGGAAGTCGCGCTCGCTCTCGCCGGGCCGCGAGATTTCTTCGAGACTCGGGCTGTGCAGCAGAGGCAACTTGGCGTTGCGATAGACTGCGTCGACGAACTGCTTGCGCCAGGCGTCGTAGGATTTCGGCCTGCCGGCATCGGGCGAGAGCGCATCGAAGCCTGCGCCGGCCTCGGGCTCGCTTGCGACATCCTCGAGATCGAGGTCGACCTTCATCGAGGCCGCGAAATC
>JAYUOR010000205.1:0-4610 GCA_043760765.1 Planctomycetota bacterium
ATGAACAAATTTTCTTCCTCGCCGAAGTTCAGGCACGACGAATCGGTGAAGTTCGTCAATGTGATCTCGGTCGCGGGCGTGATGAAACCGCCCTCGACCGAAAGGCGATAACTCTCCGTGCCGGGGAAAGGGAAGAACAGCGACGTGCGATAACGGCCGATGCCCGATTGCGCGAGCAGATCGACCGTCTCCCAGCGCTCGGCGTGCGTCTCGTAGGGCAGGCCGACCATCACGAAGCCCGAGGTGTGGAGCCCGAATTTTTCGGCCGACTCGACCGTCGAGAGCACGTCCTTGTTGGACATGAAGCGCTGCAAGATGTCCTTGCGCACGCGTGGCGAGCCCGATTCGATGCCGAGCTTCAGGATGCGGCAACCGGCGCGCGCGAGCGCCTCGGCGACGCGCGGATCCAATTGCTTGACGTGGCTGTTGACCACGAAGGGCACCGTGATTCCGCTCTCCTCGTAGGCCTTGCAGATCGAGATCGCGTGCTCGGCGTTCTGCGTGAACAGGTCGTCGTCGAAAATGAACGTCCCGACGTCCTTGTAGCGCGCCAAAATCTCGCGCAGCTCTTCGACCAGCTTGTCCGCGGGCCGGAATCGGAAGAAGCCGATGCGATTGACCGGCCGATCGAGCTCTTCGTGGTAGCGATCGACGATCTTGTGGTTGAGGCAATACGAGCAGCGGTACGGACAACCGCGCGACGAGAGCACGCCGAACCAGCCATGCTTCTGGTCGGTGATGCGCTGAGTATCGAAAAGGCCGTAGTCGGGCACCGGCAGAATGCGCAGGTCAGGAAACTCACCGACGGGGTTGTGGACCCAGTGTTCGGCCGCGACCGGAGCCTGATCGGCCTCGGCCGGGCGCACCCCGCCCTTCCATGAAAGGAAGTTAGGAACGTCGTCGGGGCGCTCGCCCTTCTCGACGCGTTGGACAAGCGCGACCAGGGAGTCCTCGCATTCGCCGACGCCGACGTGATCCCAAAGCCCGTCCGACATGACATCGATCGGGACCATGGTCGGGTGGATGCCGCCGACGATCAGCGGCGGCAGCTCGACTCCGGCTTCCTTGGCTCGACGGCGCAGCCCCGCCGCCAGCCCCTTGGCCGCCGTGTACTGCTGGGTCAGGCACGAGAAGGCGACCAGGCCGGCCCCCCACTCGACGATCGCGCGCCAAACATCCTCTTCATCGGGGATCGGCGGCAGGTTCTCGTTCAGATTGACGAGCCGCGTCTCGTGGCCGGCCGCTTTCAAGCACGCCGACAGCGAAGCCAAGCCGTGATTGAACCCCATCTGTGTGTAGAGGTTCGGGTAGATGAAAAGGACGCGCATGCGATGGGATATCCGGGTCGGAGGAGCGCCAGGATACTTGCGATTCGTCGGCGGTGCAGTCCCGAAACCGACATGGGCCATTGGGAGCGTCCGAAAGCTGCGCGCTTCAGGCTCCGATCAAGCTTCCAAGTGCCCTTCTGCTCCCCGATGACTTCGCTCGAACAACCGCCCGCGATCCAAGTTCCCACCGCCCGCGACTGGACATCGATTCACTTGGCATAGATGCTCGGCGCCGCATGATCATCACCGTCCTGACGCACCTCCTGAAAGAGCGCGACTCCAAGAGCTACGACGTCGTGATCGATCAGGTCTCCGCCGGGCTCAAGGCGCGCGGCCACGATGTGTCGGTCTTTGGCGTGCACGGCAACATGGTCAAGCTGATCGAGGGCCTGCGCGAGCGCAAGCCGGACCTGATCTTCAACCTGATGGAGACTTTCGGAAAGTCGCAATTGGGTTCGATCGGCGTCGTCGGCCTGCTCGATCTGCTCGGCCTGCCCTACACCGGCGGTGGCCCGGGCGAGTTCTACCTGCAGGAAGACAAGGGCATCACGAAAAAGATTTTGGCGTACGAGAACATCCGCTACCCCGCCTATGCGGTGACGCCGGTCGACGCCGATACGAAGTCGACCGGCGATCTGCGCTTCCCGATGTTCGTCAAGCCGCTGCGCATGGACGCATCGATCGGCATCAGCTCGAAGTCGTTGGTGCGCACGGCCAAGGAATTGAGCGAGCGCATCAACGCGATCCACAAGTTGAAGGATTCCGCGCTGACCGAGGAGTACATCGAAGGTCGCGAGTTCTTTGTCGGCTTGCTCGGCAACAAGCAGCCGCAGGTGCTGCCCATACTCGAAGTCGATTTTTCCGGCATGCCGGCCGGCGCGCCGAAGATCCTCGACGCGAAGGCGAAGTGGGACAAGGACAGTGCGGAGTACAAGGGCTCGAAGGTCGTGCTCGCGGAACTCGATCCGCAGATGAGCTCGAAGATCCAGAAGATCGCGCTCGAAACTTACAAGGCCCTGCGCGTGCGCGACTACGGTCGCGTCGATTTGCGCATGGACGAGGCGGGGAATGTGTACGTGATCGAGGTCAACGCGAGTTGCTATCTGGAGCGCAACAGCGAACTCGCGATGGCGGCGAAGGCGGCGGGAATCGAGTACGAGGATCTGCTCGAACGCATCGTGCAGCTGGCGCTCGAGAGACGGCGCTAGTACCGAGTCAGGTACTTCCCCACCCTACCTTTCTCGCCCGACCGCGGTGACTGCAGCTCCGCGCCCGATTCTGCTTGTCGCGGCCCTTGGCTCGCACGCCGGACTTGCTGCTTTGCTGCGGAACGAATAGGTAGGGTGGAGAAGTACCTGACTCGGTATCTACGGCCAGGTCGCCTTGGTGCCGGCGAATTCGCGGGTGAGCGCGGAAGTTGAGTCGGGGGACTCCGAGCCGAGGAGAATGGTCCTGCGCGCCGCGCTATCGCCCTGACCCAGGAATACCGTTGGATTTCCGGAGCCGCAGTGCAGCAAGAGCTTGCCCGGCACATGCTTCGGCCCTTCCTCACTGGTCAGCATCAACATGGCCTCGGGCGACCCTTCGAGCTCGTTGACGAAGAGGGTTGCGGATGGCGTGCCTTCCCCTGGAGTTTTCATCCACAGCGTCACGCGGGTCGACGCGGATCCATCGCCCACCTCGAATCCGCCGCAGACTTCGTTGTTCTCATTCACGAGCACCAATCGGCGTGTGCGCACCTCGTCCACGGGGCGCGATTTCTCCTTGCCTGATTGAGGTTCAAGGAAGGAGCCCAGGCGACCGCCGAGGAAACCTGCAAGCATTGCGCTGACCAGCCCAATCGTCGACGAAGTCATTGATCCCATGAGAAGCTCCTGTACCGAGTCGGGTACTTCCCCACCCTACCTTTTTCGCTCCGCGCGGTAGCCGCGCGATTCCTTCCGATGTGTCCGGCCCCGGAACAGGACTAGGCTGTTGCAGCTTTCGTAGTGCGCGCGAGTCCGGTACTCGCGAAATAGTTCGGAGTGGATCTGTTCGGTCAGCGTGCGCTGTCGCGGTTTCGAAGTCGAACTTGGTACCGTATCGTCGTCAGCGTGCGCCGACGAAGGCGGCAGCAACAATAGCGCCGGGGTCAAACTCACCAAAGACCGCGCTGCGCAGGATCACGATCCCGACCTTCCGCTCTGGATCGAAGTACATCTCCGCCTGATAACCAGGCATTCCACCGGAATGGCCGTACACCGCGACGTCGCCAAAATGCTTGACCTGCACGCCGATGCCATAGCTCCAGGCGAGACGCGGGTCGGACACAGTCATTCGGCGTTGCCGCGCAGGCAGGTCCGCGAGGTCGGAGCCTTCGGGCACGGAACCACCCATTTGATAGCGCAGCCAACGCTGCATGTCATCGAGTGTCGAAAACAGACTGCCAACCGGCACTCGAAAGCCGCGCCCGGCAAGCTCTTCCGCCGTGGACTCCGCAGTGTCGGCACCAGTCGCGCTGATTGTGAATCCGGGCGCCCTTCGCTTGCGCTGATCCGCTGTCAGTTCGAACACGGTGTCGTGCATCTCGAGCGGTGAGAGCACTTGGTCGACCACCAGCTTGGTGAACGGCGTTCCGGCTGCTTTCTCCAGCGCCGCGCCAAGGAACGAGTAACCGACGTTGGAATATGCGAACAGACTGCCAGGATCGGCCAGGTAGCTCGCATGCGGCGCGGCGCGCAGCAGTGTTTCGCGCCATGTCGCTACAGGGCCCTGGGACAAGTCTTCGGCGTCCGTCAGCTCGCGTTCCAGGCCGCCAGTGTGGGTAGCAAGCTGGATCAGCGTGACCTTCGCGCCGGATGGCGGCGGAGAGGGGATCGAAGCAAATTCCGGAACGTATTTCTCGACGCTATCCGACAGATTGCATTGATCGCGAGATTCGAGTTGCAAGAAGGCGATTGCCGTGAAGTTCTTCGTGACCGAGGCGAGCCGGTAGATCGTCGCGCCCGTCGGTTCGGGCCCCTGCTTCCCATCCACGTGCCCGAGGTGCAACGTCTCGGTGCTTCCGTCAATGACCACCGCGATGGAGACAGCGCCGATCGCACACTTCTTCCATTCTGCGCGGGCGACCGCGGCCACGCGCTCAAATGTGCGGAAGGTTTTCGAATTCGCCGCTTCCTGGCTGGACGCAGGCATTCCAAGTAGCGAGGCGAGCACTACGAGCTCTGCGAGAAGCTTGATGTTCATTGGTAGACCTCAGGTTACCCGAAGTTGAAGTCGAACGACCTGAGGCCCCCGTTCAAA
>JAYUOR010000206.1:0-1857 GCA_043760765.1 Planctomycetota bacterium
AAGACGCGCGGCCTCTCGATCACCAAGACCGAAAGCGAACGCAAAGTCGTCGTCGATCAAGAGGATTCGTCGCTCCCGCGCGCGCTGGTCCTGCACGATTCGTTCGGCGAGCCCATGCAAGTCCTGCTCGGCAGGCATTTTTCCCACTCTGTTTTCCTCTGGAAGCCCGACATCGATCTGAAACTCGTCGAGCAGGAGAAAGCGAATGTCGTGCTGCAAATCTTCAACGATCGCGTCTTGGTGACCTTGCCGCCGGTGGCCTTTTCCACGGAGGTCGACACGCTCGCGCATGATCTGTTCGAGGCCTCGCAGGTCGAGGCGCTCAGGCTCGATGTCGCGACCAACTCGCCGCCGATCACGGTCTTCCGCGAGGCCAGCGTCACGCTGCAACAGGGGGGGCCAGCCCCGCGCTTGATTTGCATGCAGGACACACCCTCCGGCGGTTTCCTCCTGCCGCAGTTCCAGCTCCGCCCAGGCATGCACGCCATCGTGCGGCTCGAATTCGACAGTCCGAGGGCCTCGAAGATGTCTCTGCTTTTCCAGACCAATGCCGACCCTAGCTTCCATCGCAAGCGCCAGTTGCGCTACGACGTCGTGCAGGGTCCCAACACGCTTTACGTAGAGATCCTCGATCAGGATCTCGCCGGGCCGTTGTTGTTCAGGCCCGCCACCGAGCCGGGCGCGATCCAGTTTCGCGGCCTCGAAGTCAGGCTCGTGGCGAACTGACGGTCCTGCGGCCGGCGCGACGGCTCAGCGCACCTGAGCCGGCTGCTTCCTGGAGACCTCGAGCTCGGCGTGGTGCGCCTGCAAGCTCTTTACGCTGTACTCGCCCCTGTGCATCGCCGAAAGCGCGCTGACCACGGCGCGAATGCCATGCAGCGTCGTGATGCACGGGATGCCCAGCTGCACGGCCGAGGCGCGGATCTTCGAATCGTCCTGGCGCTGTTGTTTGCCCAGCGGCGTGTTGAGGACCAGGTCGATCTCGCGGTTCTTGATCCGGTCGACGATGTGCGGGCGGCCCTCGTGGACCTTGTTGACGCGTTCGACGGGAATTCCAGCGGACTTCAGCGCGCGCCAGGTTCCTTCCGTGGCCAGCAATTCGTATCCCAGGCGCGCCAGCTCGCGCGCCTCCGGCACGATCGAACGTTTGTCGACGTTCTTCACCGACAGGAAGATCCGCCCGCGGCGCGGCAGTTTCATGTTCGCGGCCTCGAAGGCTTTCACGAACGCAAAGCCGAGGTCCACGTCGATGCCCATGACCTCGCCGGTCGAACGCATCTCGGGCCCGAGCAGGACGTCGACGCCCGGGAACTTGTTGAAGGGGAACACGGGCACTTTCACGGAGAAGTAAGGCGGAATCACTTCCTGCGTGAAGCCGAGTTCTTCGAGCGTCATGCCCGCCATGACTTTCGCCGCGAGCTTCGGCAGCGCGACGCCGATCGCCTTGGACACGAACGGCGCGGTGCGCGAGGCGCGCGGGTTGACCTCGAGGACGTAGACCTTGTCGGCCTTGACCGCGAACTGGATGTTCATCAGGCCGATGACTTCGAGCTCGCGCGCCATGGCCTTGCTCGCCGCGGCGATCTCATCTTGGATTCCGCGATCAAGCGTGTGCGGCGGCAGCACGCAGGTCGAATCGCCCGAGTGGATGCCGGCCTCCTCGATGTGCTCCATCACGCCGCCGATCACGACCGTCTTGCCGTCACAGATCACATCGACGTCGACCTCGATCGCTTCCTCGAGGAACTTGTCGACGAGGATCGGGCGGTCGGGCGTCGCCTGCACGGCGTTGTGCATGTACTGCTCGAGCGCGGCATCGTCGTAGACGATCTCCATCGCGCGTCCGCCTAGGACGTA
>JAYUOR010000207.1:0-1855 GCA_043760765.1 Planctomycetota bacterium
GGCGTTGAAGCTCGCGTCGTCTGCGCTATCGAGAACTTGCTGCACGATGCCGAGCGTCACTGCTTCGTCGTAGTCCATCATTCGGCCGCTCGCCATGAGTTCGATCGCGCGCGCGCGGCCGACGCAGCGTGCCAGGCGCTGTGTGCCGCCGGTGCCCGGCAGCACGCCCAGGTTGATTTCCGGAAGACCGCACTTGCCACTGCCGCGTCGCGCGATGCGCAGGTCACAGGCCAGCGCGATCTCGAGTCCGCCGCCCACGCAGTGTCCGCCCAGGGCGGCGATGGCGAGCTTGGGAGTCTCCTCCAGCCTGCGAAGTGTCTCGTTGGCGTGCAGGCAGAAGGCGTATTTGAATTCCGGCGTGACCGCTCCGAGCATCGAAATGTCCGCGCCGGCGCAGAAGAATTTCTCGCCGGCTCCGGCGATCACGATGACCTCGACCTCGGTATCGAAGCGCGCCCGCAGGATCGCCTCGTCGAGGTCGCGCATCATCTCATAGGAATAGCCGTTGGCGGGCGGGTGGGTCAGCGTCAGCCAGGCGACCCTTCCGGCGCGTTTCCAGCTGACCTTGCCGTTGGGCAAGAGTTCGGGGCTCTTCGAATCGGCGCTCAACGGCTCGTGCGTGGACATGGGGCTTCGGAGTCGGAGGAAGAGTCTGGCGGGCGAGGGGGGAGGATTCTAGACACAAGCGAGCCTCGGCGTACGATGCATCGAGCGCGACTTCCCGCGATCCATGACCCAGCTGATGTTCAAGAAAGGCCTGCTCCTTTCGTTGCTCAGCTGCCTGGCGGCGATTGCCGGGTTGGCCGCGCTCGAAGTCGGCCTGCGCGCGTTCGATTTCGAATATCCGCCGGGCGACGATCCGATCGCGATCTGGACCAAACTCGAGGATCGCGACCTGCGGCTCGGCCGGGGTCTGCACCGCGTCGCCGCCCGCCAACTGTGGGAACCTCGACCCGGCGCTTTGATCCCAAGTGCCTGGAGCCCCGCGGGCGAGAGCGTGAACGCCGCGGGATTTCGCGGGCCGCTGCGAGCCCGCGAGAAATCGACCGGCGTGTTGCGGATCGCGACGCTCGGGGATTCTTCGACCTTCGGTTACGGCGTTCCCTATGAGCAGACCTATTCGGCGCAGCTCGAAGCGCGTCTCGACGCGGCTAGTGTGCACGCGCAAGTGCTCGACTTCGGCGTCGTCGGATTCACCTTGTTGCAGGGTATCGAGCGCTACCGCGCGCGCGTGCGCGACTACCATCCCGATCTCGTGATCGCAGCCTTCGGCGCGATCAACGACCATTTCATGGCCCAGGGATTGAGCGATGTGCAGAAGATTTTCCAGGCCGGGGCGGGCGAGTCGCCGCTCGGTGTCTTCGCGCAACGCGCGCGCGCCAAGCTGCGCGTGCTGCAACTGATCGCCCGCGGCCTCGATTCGCTGCGGACGGAGGACGCCGCCGCGCGCGAGAAGATCGCACGCCGCGAAGTCGAGTACGAAGAGCACCGCCCGCACGTCGGCGAGCTTGACTTCGAGACGAAGTACCACGGCGTGCGCCGCGTTTCGCCCACCGAATTCGAAGCGGGCCTAGCCGAGCTCCGCCGGCTGGTCGAAGCCGATGGCGCAACGCTCGTGCTGCTCTCGATGCCGCGCCGCCGCGGGGTCGACATGGGCCTTGCGATCCTGCGCAGGTACAGCCAGACGATCCTCGATTTCGCCAAGGCGACCGCGACGCTCTGTGTCGACGGCCGCGGCGATTTCCGCAACTACTTCGAAGTCGAACACGGGGATCCGCACCTGTTCTTCCTGCCCGGCGACGACTACCACCCCTCGAAACGCGGACACGCACGTCTGGCCGAACGGCTGTGCGAG
>JAYUOR010000208.1:0-12690 GCA_043760765.1 Planctomycetota bacterium
GCCGTTCCGCGCCGACGGCCGCGGAGGACTTGCGGCGCGCGAGGAGGAGCGGCTGGCCTTTCCGTGGCAAGCGCTGCCGCGCAGCGTGCACTTCAAGCGCATCCGGGTGAACGGCCAGGATCTCAGCGACGGCGTGGTGTCGGTGTACTTCGATCCGCTGGGCACCTCCACCGACCATTTGGTGATTCTCGAGCAGCTGCCCGAGAACGCGCTCTACACGATCGAGGTGCTGGCACTGACTGGTGATTTCCGTCTGCACGACGGCGAGTTCGTGCGCGAATTGCCGCAGGAGTCCGATTTCAAATGAAACTCGCCCGCAGGAATCCAAAGTCAGGCTTCACGCTGGTCGAAGTCGCCGTCACGATCGTGATCGTCGGCATCACGCTGGTCGCGTCGCTGCAGGTGCTGCAGGGCGCGAAGATGACCGCGGCGCAGACGCGCAACGAGAAGCAGGCGCGCGAGTTCGCGCTCTACACGCTCGGCCGCGTCGAGTCCGGCCTGTATTGGGAGGACGTCTCCGACCTGCGCGTCGACGGCACCTACGCCGACGAAGGCCAACCGCTGTTCACCTTCGAAGTCGTGATGGGCGACGAGACTTTCCGCGAGCGCGACGAGTTCGGCCGCGTGAGCTTCGACAACTGGAAACAGAACGCCGCCGACAAGAAGGCCAAGCAGAGCGAGACCGAAGCCGCGGCCGACGACGAGCAGCCCTACGAGAAGGTGCAGATCAAAGTGCTGTTCCCCAAAGTCGGCGAGTTCAAGAACGAGGTCGTACTCGAGCGCTGGATGGAGTGGCGCCGAGTTCACCCTGAGGAAGAAGCGTTGCAGGCTGGCAAATCGACCGACGGCAAGGCGCAGACTCCGGCCAAAGCCGCACCGGCCGCCAAATGAACATGCCGATCCAGCGCCTTGCCCACAGATCCTTGCGCGCGGCGGGCTTTACGCTCGTCGAAGTGCTCGTCGTCGTTCTGATCATCTCCGGCATCATGTTGGCGATCACACAGGTGCTCGATTCGGCGCGCGTCTCGCGCGACACGATCCACAACATCGAGGAGACGCAGCTCGCCGGCCCTGCGATCATGGACCTCGTCGAACGCGACGTCCGCGCCATGATCACCTACGACCTGCCGATCGAGTCCTTGCTGCGGATCAAGAGCCGCGTGGTCTCCGGACTCGACGCCGATTCGATCGACTTCGTCACCTCGACCGACAGCCTGGCCGCCTGGGACATCAATCGGCGCGCCACCTCGAACGACTACAACGAAGTGGGCTATCGCCTGCGGCCCAATCCGCAGGACAAGGACATGCTCGAGATCTACCGCCGCGAGAGCTTCGGCGTCGACGACAAGCCGTTCGAGGGCGGTCAATTCGTCTTCCTGCACGACCGCGTCCGGCACTTCGATATCCAGATCTACAAGGAAGACGGCCCGGACGCCGACGGAATCGAGGAGTGGAACGTCGCGCAGAATGACACGGAAAAACAAGGCCTGCCGGCGCGCCTGCAGATCGAACTCACGCTCGAACTCCAGCCGCGCATCCAGCGCGAACAGATCGTCTTCAAGTCCGCGGACAAGCGCACGATCACCTACCGGCGCGTGATTCGTATCCCGCAGGCTTTGCGCGATGCGCTCAAGGCTCCGCCGATTCCAGAGATTCCGAGCCTCGCGCCCGCCGACGGCTCTGCGGCAGCTGGCGCCGGCAAGAGCGGTGCTTCAGGGCTTGGTGGCGGCGGCAAGTCCGGGGGCGCTCAGGGGCCGAGCGGAGTTGGCATCGGCGGCGGTGGCGGTGGTCCTGGGGGAAGCGGCGCCTCCAAGTCAAGCGGCAGCTCTGGAGCTTCGAAGTCCAAGGGATAACCGCCCGCCTGGAAGAGCCCCCCCAGACAGGGACCCTGGCAGCAGACGGCTACAGGACTCTGCCCAAGAGCTTGCGCCCGCCCATGTAGGACACGAGGGCCGGCGGCAGATTCAACGTTCCGTCGGCATTCTGGTGGTTCTCCAGCAATGCGATCAGGATCCGCGCACTGGCCGCCACCGTGTTGTTCAGCGTGTGGCAGAAGCGCACTTTTCCTTCGGCGTCGCGATAGCGCAGATTCAATCGGCGCGCCTGGTATTCATGGAAGCGCGAGGCCGAATGCGTTTCTCCATATCCGTTGCGCGACGGCATCCAGGTCTCGATGTCGAACTTCTGGATCTGCGGCGCGCCCAGATCGCCGCCGCAGACGTTGACCACGCGGTAGGGCAATTCCATGGCCTGCAACAGATGTTCGGAGTTGGCCAGGATTTCCTTGTGATGCGCGATCGACTTCGCCGGGTCAGCGACGTCGATCACGACCTGCTCGACCTTCAGGAACTGGTGCACGCGATACAACCCGCGCGTGTCCTTGCCCGCCGCGCCGGCCTCGCGCCGGTAGCACGACGACTGGGCCACATAGCGGCGCGGCAGTTCTTCGAGCTTGAAGATCTCGTCCATGTGCAAGGCGGTGACCGGCACCTCGGCCGTACCGACCAGGCATAGATCGTCGCGCTCGTCGCAACGGTAGGCTTGGTCCTCGCCGCCGGGGAAATAGCCGGTGCCGACCATGATCTCGCTGCGCACCAAAGTCGGCACCGACAAGGGCGTGAAGCCGCGGCCGACCATCAGGTCCAGCGCGAAGCGCATCACGGCGCCCTCGAGCAGCGACAGATCGCCTTTCAACACATAGTTGCGCGAGCCAGACAAACGCGCCGCGCGTTCGATGTCGAGCCAGCCCTGAGCTTCGCCCAGCGCGACGTGATCGCGCGGCGGAAAATCGAACTTGCGCGGCTCGCCCCAGAGCTTGACGACCACGTTTTCGCTGTCGTCCTTGCCCTCGGGCACTTCGTCCGCCGGCACGTTGGGCACGCGCAGCAGCAGTTTTCCAAGCTCCGTTTCCAACTCGCGCTGACCGGCCTCGAGCGCGTTGTGCTTGGCCTTGATCGCCGCCAGTCGCTCGAGCAAGGCCTTCTTCTCGGGCGCAGGCGCCTTGGCCACCTGGGCTCCGAGCGTGTTCTGCTCGGCGCGCAACTGATCGAGTTCGACGCCGCGCCCACGCGCGTCTTCGTCCAATCTGAGGATAGCGTCGACGTCGCACGCCATGCGCTTCTTCTTGGCGCCGGCCCGCACGAGGTCAGGAAATTGGCGGATGAACTTGAGATCGAGCACGTGTGGTGATTTCCGGATTGGGACAGAGGCGGGTTCGCGCAGCGTTCGAGCGCGCGGCGGGAAACGTGGCGCGCGAACTACTTGTGCCAGGCGGATTCGATCGCGCCGAAGAGCTTGTTCTTCTTTTCGGTCAACTGCACTTCGACGCCCTCGGCGTCCTTCAACTTGGTCTCGACGCTGAAGTCGAGCGGGTGAAAAGTCTCGCCGGGGTCGTGGCTCTTGCCTTTCTCGTCCTGCGCATTGAGGTCTTCGAGGATGCCGAACTTTTCGGGCTTGGAACCGCGCTTCGTGCCGGCCTTGCGCCAGGAGAGTTCGGGTTTGGCCGCGCAGTTCCACAGGCGCTCGTAGCGCTCGAAACTCACGCCGATCAGCGTGACCGACGAGCCCTTGACCGTGAGCATGCCGTCCTTGAGCGTCTGACTGAAATCGAAGCTGTAGGGCGCTCCGAACGGAACGACGGTCGTCTTGCCTGCTTCGACGATCCACGCGGGCGTGCGCCGCCCGGGCAGGATCAGCGACTTCATCACCTGTTGCTTCTTGCCCTTGCGAATCAGCCCGAAGAAAAGGTGGTACTTGCCGACCGGCACGCTGACCTCCGCACCGGCGTTCTGCAACAGATCGATGTAGGTCTTCTCGAAGGTGCCCTCGCCCTGCACGATCACGAAGTCGGGCTGCTCGCCCTTGCACTCGAGCTTCAACTTCCCGGTCTCGATCGTGGAGGGCTGCGCCTTCATTTCGGTGCCCGCCTTCTGCGGCTCGAACTGATACCACGTGCCGCCGACCTCACCGAACTCGCTCCAGGGCCGGGCGTGTTTTTCAGTGCCGACCAGCATCGAATCGATGTCGCTCTGCACGCTGCCGTCGACGAGACCGGGGTAACCCCATTGCTTGGGCGACGAGCCGTAGATGCCATCCATGTTGTCGTCGAACACGCGCACGGGCACACCCGCCAGGGTCCCGACCATGCTCGCCGCGTTCATGACGTAGATCTGGAACTGCTGATCGTTCGCGCCGTAGTTGACCTGCAGGCCCTGGTAGGACTCCTTGTCGGTGCCGACTTCGGTGACGACCGCCCAGTCGCGCTTCTCCGCGCCTTCGCCGAACTGGAACTGAAGCAGTGCCTTGTTGCCGCTGGAGGGCACCGGCATGTCGCCCTTGCCGTCGCCGTCGATATCGAGCGACACCGCCGAGGCGCCGGTGCGCAGCATCTTGACCTTCTTGGATTCGAGCGCCTGGAACACGCCCGCAGTGCCCTTCTCCTTCATGTAGACCTGCGGCCAAAGGATGTGGACGTCATCCAGGAAGTAGCTCGGACGAGAGTAGGTCTCGAGGTCCGGAACGGCTTCGAATTTCAGCGGAGCGAAGACCGGCGCTGCGCCCCTGACGGGTTGCGTCGTGGGCGGCGCGGACGCGCTTCCCGGCGTCGTCCCGCCCGCCGTGCCGTGACCTTCCTTGGTCAACGACTCGAAGCGCTGCTTCACCGACAACGCCCAGGTGTCCTTCATCTCGAAGGCGTCGATGGCGCGCGAGGCGGCGCCATAATCGTCGGCGGCCCGATTGAGATCGGCGGCGGTGCCGCGATCCTCCGTGTCGGTGCACTTGGCCGCCAGCGCGAACGCGCGCGCAGCCTGCAGCTGATTGCCGATTCCCGCGTAGGCCTTGCCCGCGCTCTCGAAATCCAAGACCAGTTGTTCGAACATCACAGGGTCCTTCTTGACCTTGTTCCCGTCCCACAAGCGCCATGTGGCGTCGTATTGGCGCGTGATCTTCTCCAGCTCCTTCACGTTGCGCGGATCGAGCAGCGAGTAGAAGTTGTACATGTGCTCGACAAAGGCTGACTTGAAGGCGATCTTCCAGGCTTCGCGCAGCGCGGCCAGATCCTTTTCGATCTGCTCGCCGCCACCTTCGGTGAGCAGCTCGCACCGCTCGACGACGTAGGTCATCGCCTCGTCGGTGTAGGCGCGCAGCAGCTTGGCGATCTCGTCCTTGGCGTTCACATCGGCGGCCAGCCTGAACTTCGCGCTGAATTCCGCGGCGCGGTCCTTAGGCGGCGGCGGTTTGCCGGCCGGCGGCTGCTGCGTTTGCCCCTGCGGACTCGCGAGCGGGCTCTGGGCCATGCAAGCGATCGCGACGAACGAGAGAGAGAGGATCTTCATGGGTACTTCCTGGGCCCCGCGGGGCGCCGATGCAGCTGGCAGACGCGGGGGAAAACTCTCGCTTTCGCCCGGCGAAGCCGCAGCAACAGTCTAGCCAGGGGCTCCAGCGGGAGCCACATACGCCATGCGGCCCATTCTGCCCCGGCGTCGACTAGCCGCGCTTGGACATGCGGCCAAGGAAGTCCTTGTCGCGCTGGCTGAGCGTGTGGATGCCGTCGCGATGGATACGCTCGAGCAACTGATCGAGGCGCTGTTCGTCGGAGGCTTGGACCTCCTGAACACGCTGCACACGCCTGGCGCTCCGCCAGGCGCTCGGATCGAAGTAGACCCAGCCCATGCGCGCCGCGGCAAAGCCCAACGCAGCCCCGGCCAGGTGTACATCGGACGCCGTTCGCGACATCGCGCCCGACAGGACGGCAAACAGATCGAGGCTGACGAAGATCAGTGCCATGATCTTGAGCGGCATGGGCACGATCACGAAGATCACCTGTGCATTCGGCTGCAGCACCGCGCAAGCGACCACGCAGTAGAGCACCGCGCCCGACGCGCCGATGACCGGCGGGTAGCCCAGCGCCGGTGCAAAGGCGAGGTGCACGCTGGCTCCGAAAGCGAGTGCGCCGAAATACTGCCAGGCGAATCGCCGCGAGCCGACCTGGCCTTCGAGCATCGTGCCGAAGAAGTACAACCCGATCATGTTGTACAGGATGTGCGTCGGCGACCCGAGGTCGTGAAGGAACCCGAAGGTCCACAACTGCCAGAGCGCGGGCAGTCCCCGGTACCAGATCGCCGGGTCCAGATGCAGCCAGCCCATCAACGAATCGCCGAAGCCCGTGAAACGCGACAACAGGAAGGTTGCGACCCACACGCTGATGTTGGCCCACAAAAGCTTGCGCGTCAGCGTCGAGAACCACGGGGATCCGCCCGCGAAGCTCGGCGGTCTGTCGCCGTCATCCTGGTCGTACGCGACCTGACTCATGAATCCTTGAGCGCAATCCCGGACTGGTTCGCGCAGGCGCGCGCCGTGTTCTTGAGCAACATCGCAATCGTCATCGGCCCGACGCCGCCCGGAACCGGAGTGATCGCTCCCGCGCGCGGCAGTGCCTCGTCGAAAGCCACGTCGCCGACCAGTTTTCCGTCGGCCAGGCGATTCATGCCCACATCGAGCACTACAGCTCCCGGCCGTATCCAGTCTCCGCGCACCAGTTGCGGCACGCCGACCGCGGCGATGACCAGTTCCGCATGGCGGACCACGCCCGCCAGATCGCGCGTGCGCGAGTGCGCCAGGGTCACGGTGGCGTTGCGCGCCAGGCACATCAAGGCGACCGGTTTGCCGACGAGCAGCGAGCGGCCAATCACGACCACGCGCCGGCCTTCTAGCGCGACGTCGTAGCGATCGCACAATTCGATGCAGCCCGCCGGCGTGCACGGAAAAAGTCCGGCCGAGCCCATGACCAGCGCCGCGACATTTTCCGGATGCAATCCGTCGACGTCCTTCGCCGGATCGAGCGCGCGCACGATCCGCTGGGCATCGAGTCCCTTGGGCAAGGGCAATTGCACGAGGATTCCGTGCACACTGCGATCGGCGTTGAGTTCACGCACGACGCGCTCGAGTTCGGCTTGCGTGGTGCTCGCGGGCAAACGCAGCGTGCGCACTTCGAAACCCGATTCCTTGGCCGCGCGGTCCTTGTTGCGCACGTAGACCTGGCTGGCCGGATCTTCGCCGACGAGCACCACCGCAAGACCCGGACGAGCGCCGCGCGCGGCCAGGAATTCGGCCTGTTCGCGCACACCGGCGTGCACCAGCGCGGCAGTCGCCTTGCCGTCAATGATGCGCGCAGGCTGCCCGCTCATCGAGCCGAGTTCGGCGCCGGCGCCGGCGTGGGTGCGCTCGCTGAATCGTCTTGCGCCCCACCGCTCATGCCTTCGCGCGGTACGACGCCGTCGTCGGTGTACTTGTGCAGACTCTTCTGGCTGTCGGGCAGATAGCCGAAGGCCTGGAACGTGATGAACACGCTGAGTGCGCCGCCCGCGAGCACGGCCATGGCCTTCTCGCCGCGATAACCGCCGAGCATGCGCAGGTGCACGTAGACCACGTAGATCATCCAGGTGATCAAGGCCGAGTTCTCCTTCGAGTCCCAACCCCAGTAATTGGCCCAGGCTTCTTGGGCCCAGAACGCCCCCATCCACAAACCGGCGGTCAGGAAGGGAATGCCGACCGCAAAGGCGCGGAAGCTGACATCGTCGAGCGAGCGCTCGAAACCCGCCAGCGTCTCGCGCTTGGGCAGGCGGCCCGCGGCGCGCAGACCGAGGAAGATCAGGCCGACGAGCAGCAGCACCGGAATCGTCACGACCTGCGCAAAGGGCACCAACACCATCCCGCCCAGGATCAAGAGTTGCGAACGTGTCGACCAGCCACCGACCCACACGCCGCTCCAAAAGCGCATCGCGAAGTAGACGATCGAGATCAAGCCGGCGATGCCGAGTGTCGCGTAGCTGAAGATCAGGCACGAAAGGTGCGGCGGGAACCAGTACGACTGCAGCGCCGGCGGCAAATCGCGCTGGGCGGTGTTCAAGGTGCGGATGTATTCGTGCGCGAAATACGTGCCCACGAACACGAGCAGCATCAACGCATCGTCGAGGATCGCCCAGCCGGCTCCGCGCCGGTGCAGTCCGAGTGCGAAGTGCAGCACCAGCATCGACAGCACGAGCGCGGTGGTGAACATCACCAGGACCTCGTTCATGTTCTGGCTGGGGAAGTGGTTGACCTCGATCCAGCGCGTGCCGACCGAAAAGGCCATGGCCACGCAGGTCAGGCCCAGGAAGAGCGTAGAGAGCAGGGACCAGGCGTGGCTTTCGATGCCCTTGTGGCTCGCGCGCCAGTGCGCGAACAGCGAAATCGCGCACATCAAGGCGCCGGCCAGGCACAGGCCGTCGGCGACTTGCAGCCAGTCGAACGAATTCCAGAGCATCGGATTCATGCGGTTACTCCTGCGCGTCGGCGCGAGCGCACGATCGGTCGGACAGTGAAGGCTAGCACGGTGCCGGCGATGATCGTGTACATCCCCAGCAGCACGATCTCGATTCCAGGATCGTAGACGACGCCGATCCCGGAATACGTCGGATCCTTCGGGTTGGCGTTGGTCTGGAAGAAGCGATAACCCTTGTAGGTGAAGTAGTCGTTCACCCGGATCTCGCGCTCCTTTTCCGTTCCGCAGTCCATGGTCCTGGGCTTGCCGCTGGCGTCCTTTTCGACGATCGACAGCACGCTGCGCCAGTCGAATGGGAAACCCTCGTCGTTTTCGACGAACTGGATCCCGACGCGGCCATCGTTCGAGACCCAGCGGTCGGCCTGGGAGTCAGGAATCGTGGCCATGCGGATCGTCTCGATCTTCTCGGCGGGCGTGCGCGGATTGTGAATCACATCGAGCACGATCCCGCGCGCGTCGCGTTCGTAGAAAGCGGGCTCGAAGCCGTCGGCTTGGACGATGCCCGGCGTGAACTCGAGCGACATCTTCGCGCGCAGTCGCTCGAACAGTGCCTTCAACACGACCGAGGTCTCGCCGGGCAGGTCGAGTTCCTGGCCGATGGCGACCGGTTTCTCCGTTCCATCCTGGGCGACAAGGCGTGCCTTTCCCGCTGCGTCCCAGCCGAACACGAAACGCGGCGCGCCGGCTTCGGTCCAGCGGTCCCAGCGCAGGCGCACGACGACTTCCTTGTACTTGAACCCGTCCTGCAGCCCGTACTCGACGGGATCGAGGACTTCGCTCAAGAGACGCCGCTCGGGCTCCTTGCCACCCGGCGGAACGACGTCGATCCAAACCGCCCTGAAGCCGTCGGCTTGCTCGAACAAGGGCAGCGGATCGGCGGGTCCGCGCTCGCTCGTATCGCGGCCGGGCTTGAAGTCGCGCGTCGCGGAGCGCACGACCAGTTGATATCCACCTGCGACGTCGAGCCGATCGCCGATGCGGATGCGCATCGGCACGGGCGCTTCCTGGCCAGTGCTCATCACGTCGACATCCAGCGTCGCGAACGTGTCATCGCCTTCGGCGGGGAAGGCGGACTTGGGATCGACCCCGTGGGCGGCTTGCAGTCGGAACTTGCCGGCAGGATCGATCCACGGCTTGCTCGAGAACTCAGGCACCATCATCAGCGAGCGGCGCACGCTGGCGGCGGGTTGCTCCGCGTGGGCATGCAGCTCGTGCTCGTCCGTGAACGGTGCGTCGAACTGGGCCGCGGCCATCTTCGGCCCGCCGTCATTGGCTTCGCCTTCCCAGACTTCGGGATCGTTGGCTTGGGCATGGTCGTGGACCTCGCGCACGACCAGTTCGAGCTCTGGCTGCTGCACGCCGGACGCGTCGAGTTTCCAATCGAGCGGAATACGCCGTCCGGGCCAGACCGTGTAGCGCGGCGGACGCGACTCGAATTTCTCCTGTAGGAAAAAGACGTCGAGCGCCTTCCACTCCTTGCGCGCGAAGCGATCCAGCTTGACGCTGAACGGCATGCGCATGCGCTTGTTCATCTGGTAGTGCCGGTAATACGTGTCCTCCGGCGGCTCGCCCAGGCGCAACTCTAGAATGCCGCGGTCGGTGAACAGGTTCGAGATCATGCCGCCCGTGAGCAGCGTCAGGATGCCGGCGTGCGTGACCAAGAAGCCGGCCTTCTCGAACGTGAGCAAGGCACGCCAGGGATACTTGAACGTGTTGCAGAGCACGCCGATCCCGAGCAACCAAATCAAAGTCGCGAACCAAGCTGACTTGTACGTTCGATTGAGGTCGAGCGTCGTGCACAGACCGAAGGCCTTGTCGAGCGTCTGCTTGTGCGCGCGGACGAAGTCCTCGATCTCCCCGGTCTTGGCCTGACCGGTGAAGGCCGCGTTCATCATGACGGCACGATTCTTCTTTTCCTCGGCGCCATAGATGCGACCGAAGCGTTCGAGACCCTCGAGCGCCGCGGGCGGCACTTCGGCCTTGGGCATGCCGATGCCGTACAGGTGCGTCAGGTGATAGAAGAAATAGCCTTCAGCCCACTGGAACTTGTTGAGTTCATCGGCGCGATTGGCCGCAGTGACGCGCTGCTCGGGATCCTCGAAGTTCTCGATCTGCGGCACGAGCACGCCGGTCAGGATCGCCAGCGTCGTCAGCGCGATCAGCATCACACCGGTCTGCATCGCGCGGAAGAAACGCAGGATTGCAGTGCGGTTGAACCAAGCCACCGCCGCCGCCGCGATCATGAACGCGCCGAACAACCAGTCGCGCGCGACCATCGAGTCGAGGACGCCGCCTTCGAATCTGCCATGGCCGGAAAAGGCACCGATGGCGCGGAACAGTCCGCGCATCGGCGGCCAGCGCGAAAGCAGATTGCCCGCGACATCGCCGATCACGAGCAAGAGCAGGATGAGGCCCGCTGAACTCGCAAATCCCCACTTGAAGGGCTTGGGGGGTGCTGTCTCGCTCACTTGTTCCGGCATCTAGTTCTTCAGGCCGCTCCTGCGGCGCGTCTTCAGTCGATTGGATTCAGGAGCGGCGCGCGAGCACGAATCCGGTCAGGGTCTCGAGCGACATGCGCGACGGCCCCTCGGGCAGGCGCAAAAGCCGCCGGCGCGCCGATTCGATCAGTTGCTCGGCGCGCGCCTGGGCATAGTCGAGGCCGGGCTTCAGGTCGCACTCCTCGCGCAGACGCGCCGCGCGCGCCTCGAGTCCCGGCCGTGTATAGATGTCGCGGATGCGCGCGCGCAAAGCGTCATCGGCATTTCGATAGGCGAAAAGCACCGGCAGGGTCACCTTGCCGTCCGCGACGTCGGTGCCCGCGCTCTTGCCAAGCTCGGCCTCGTCGGCAGTCAGGTCCAGACAATCATCGATGATCTGGAACGAAAGGCCGAGTTCCCACCCGAAGGCGCGCATCGTCGCCCCGAGTTCCTCGTTGCCGGCGGGATAGCGCGCGCCGAGTTCGCAGGCGGCGGCGTACAGGGTCGCGGTTTTGGCGCCGGCGATCGCTTCATAGCGCTCCTGGGCGAGTTCGAAATCGTAGCGGCGCGCGGCCTGCTCGATCTCGCCCACGCAGATGCGCCGCGTGGTCTCCGACAACAGGCGCGAGCACAGCCGCGAAGAAAGGTCGGTCGAGAGCGCGAAGGCGCGCGCGTACAGGAAATCGCCGAGCAGCACCGCGACCTGATTGTCCCAACGCTCGTTGACGCAGGCGACCTTGCGGCGCACTTTCGCGCCGTCGAGGATGTCGTCGTGGACCAGTGTCGCAAGGTGGATCATCTCGACGATCGCCGCGATCGTGGCGTGCTCGTCGGTCGAATTGCCCGTGGCTTCGCCGACCAAGAGCACCAGCGAACCGCGCAGCTGCTTGCCCTGGAAACGGCCGACGTGATCGGTCATGTCGCGCACGGCGGGCGACGCGTCGGCGACCTGGGTGGAAAGCACTTCGCGCATGCGCGCCAGGCCCGGCTGTACCGGTTTCATAAGCGCGGCGAGTGCATTTTGCGGGTTCATTGGGCGCTGTTCTGGAAGTCGTCCCAGTCCTTGGGCGTGTTCAAGTTGCGCACCAAGCCGGATTCTGCCGAATTCACGGAGGCGATCTTCAATCCGCGGCCATTCGAAGGGATTGCGTGGAAGGAAACCATACGCCTTTCGCCGCAGTCGAGCGCGACTTGAACGGGCTCCAGACAGGCGCGAGAGTAGACGGCGCAAAGCGGTTCGACGCCGGCCTGCGTGGCGAGAGTGCAAACGTCGAGATCGTCCGCCTGCGCCAGTTCGAGCAGTTGAACGAGCGTCTCGGTCGTTGCACGGGGCATGTCGCAGGCCAACACGGCGAGCCAGCGCGTCTGGCTGCGCTCCAGACTCGCTTCTAGGGCTCCCAGGGGACCACCGTCCGGCCGGCGATCGAGAACAAGTTCGATCCCTAGCTCGGCGTAACGCGGCAAAGTGCCGCAGGCGAGCAGAACTTCACCTGCGAGCGACGCAAGGCAAACCCGCGCGCGCTCGAGCATGGAACGCCCTTGCGCATCAATGAGCAGCGCCTTGTCGACGCCCATGCGCGAACTCCTCCCGCCGCAAAAAATCACTCCGGTGGTGGAAGACTTCCAGCGCAGAGGGTCCGCGGGCGAATTCGAGGCCATGTCAACGGGTGTTCCGTGGGCTCTGGACACGAAGAATGTGCCACTCAGGCGAGCCTCGGCGCGCTCTGCCTGAAGGGCCAGGGCCGCCGTGGCTCTCACGGCTGCTTGGTTTTCTCGTCGTCGCCCTTCATGCCCTTCTTGAACTCGGTCACGGAGGAGCCGAGCGAGCGTGCGAGCTCGGGCAGCTTCCGTCCTCCGAAGAGCAGGACGACGATGACCAGGATGACGATG
>JAYUOR010000209.1:0-4592 GCA_043760765.1 Planctomycetota bacterium
GCGCCCCGCGCGAGCGCTAGTCGCCCAACGGGTGCCTGGCACCGTACGGGCGACTAGCGCGTCTCGGCGAGCAACCTGCGCAAGACGTACTGCAGGATCCCGCCGTTTCGAACGTACTGGATTTCCTGCGGCGTGTCGATGCGCACGCGCACGCTGAATTCCTTGGTTTTGCCGGTTTCGGTTTTTGCGCGCACGAGCATCTCGCGGCCGGATTTGAAGCCTGACTCGATCGCTTCCGGCAGGCCCAGGATGTCGAAGTACTCGCGGCCCGAAAGGCCCAACGATTCCGCCGTCTCGCCGGCCTTGAATTGCAGCGGCACGATGCCCATCCCGACCAGATTGGAGCGGTGGATGCGCTCAAAACTCTCCGCGATCACGGCGCGCACGCCCTGCAGGTACGGGCCCTTGGCGGCCCAGTCGCGCGAGCTCCCCGAGCCGTACTCCTTGCCCGCGATCACGATCAGCGCCGTCTTGTCCTCTGCGTAGCGCGCCGAAGCATCGAAGATCGACATCTGCTCGCCGCTGGGCAAGTGAACGGTCTCGCCGCCCTCGACGTCGACGAGCAATTTGTTGCGTAGGCGCACGTTCGCAAAAGTTCCGCGCACCATGACTTCGTGGTTGCCGCGACGCGCGCCGTATTGATTGAAGTCCGCACGCGCGACGCCGTTCGCAAGCAAGTACTTGCCAGCCGGACTGCTCGGCTTGATCGAACCGGCCGGTGAAATGTGATCAGTGGTGACACTGTCGCCGAGCAGAGCGAGCACGCGCGCGCCTTCGATCTCGACAAAGGGCACGAGTTCGCGCGTCAGCCCTTCGAAGTAGGTCGGCTCCTGCACGTAGGTCGATTTGCGATCCCACGCGTACGTCGAACCCTTGGGCACTTCCAGTGAGCGCCAGGCCTCGTCGCCGCGGAACACGTTCGAATAGTTGCGCGTGAATTGCTCAGCCTTGACCGAGTTCTGCACGGCGTCGCGAACTTCCTTCTGCGTCGGCCAGACATCCTTCAAGAACACGGGCTTGCCGTCGGAGCCCGTGCCGAGTGCCTCCGTACGTGGATCGAAATCGACGCGGCCGGCGATCGCGTAGGCGACGACCAGCGGCGGCGAGGCCAGATAGTTGGCGCGCACCGAAGCGTGCACGCGGCCCTCGAAGTTGCGGTTGCCCGACAACACCGAAGCCACGAACAGATCGCCGGAATCGACCGCGGCCTGGATCGGATCGGGCAAAGGCCCGGAATTGCCGATGCAGCTCGTGCAGCCGTAACCGACCGTGAAGAAGCCCAGCGCTTCAAGGTGTTTGTCGAGACCGGACGCGGCCAGGTAATCGGTGACGACCTTCGAGCCCGGTGCGAGACTGGTCTTGACCCACGGCTTGGATTTCAGCCCGCGCGCGTTGGCCTTTTGCGCGACGAGTCCCGCGGCCAGCATCACCGATGGATTGGAAGTGTTCGTGCAGCTCGTGATCGCGGCGATCACCACCGCTCCGTCCGCGAGATCGAAGGTCTGATTCTGATAGCTGACCCTCTGCTTGCGCGGCGGCGCCGCGACAGCGGTCGCTTTCGAGGATGTCGCGGCGCCCTTTCCTGCTTTCGGCGCGAGCGCCACGCGCAACGCGCCTTCGTAGCTCGCCTTGACCTGGCCCAGGGTCACGCGATCCTGCGGCCGCTTCGGCCCCGCGAGCGACGGCTCGACCGTCGCCAGATCGAGCGCGAGCGTGTCGCTGTAGACCGCATCCGGCGATTTCGCGTCGTGGAAAAGGCCCTGCTCCTTCATGTACGCCTCGACCAGCGCCACCGATTCCTCGCTGCGGCCGCTGAAGCGCAAATAGGCGATCGTCTCGGCATCGACCGGGAAAATTCCGCAGGTTGCGCCGTACTCCGGCGCCATGTTCGCGATCGTCGCACGATCGGCGAGCGGCAAGTGCGCGAGACCCGGCCCGAAGAATTCGACGAACTTTCCGACGACGCCTTTCTTGCGCAACAACTCGGTCACGCGCAGCACGAGATCGGTCGCAGTAGAGCCCTCGGCGAGCACACCGGACAATTTGAAGCCTACGACCTGCGGCAAGAGCATCGATACGGGTTGTCCGAGCATCGCCGCTTCCGCTTCGATCCCGCCGACGCCCCAGCCGAGCACGCCCAGGCCGTTGATCATCGTGGTGTGCGAGTCGGTGCCGACCAGCGTGTCGGGGAAGGCTTCGACGACACCGCCCGATTCCTTCGTCATCACGACGCGCGCGAGGTATTCGAGGTTGACCTGGTGCACGATGCCGGTCGATGGCGGAACGACCTTGAAATTCTGGAAGGCCTGCTGGCCCCAGCGCAGGAAGAGGTAGCGCTCGCGGTTGCGCGCGAATTCCACTTCGGTGTTCGCGCGCAGGGCCTGCGCCGTTCCGTAGTTGTCGACCTGCACCGAGTGGTCGATGACCAGCTCGACTGGCTGCCCCGGATTGACCTTTTCGGGATCGCCGCCCAGCCGTTTCATGGCGTCGCGCATCGCGGCCAGATCCACCACGGCCGGAACACCGGTGAAGTCCTGCATCAGAACACGCGCCGGCGTGAAGGCGACTTCGGCGTCGGGTTCGGCGGTCGCTTTCCAGTTCAGGACCGCTTCGATGTCCTTGGCCGTAACATTGACGCCGTCTTCCGTGCGCAGCAGATTCTCGAGCAGGATCCGAATTGAAAACGGCAGCCTGGAAAGGTCGACGCCCTTGCCGGAAAGGGCGCCCAGCCGACGGATCTGATAGGAGCGGGAACCGACCTTGAGGGTCGCGCGTGAGGAGAAATGGTCGTGCACGGGTTATTGTCCTTCGAAGGGAGTCGGCGAAGAGTCTACGGTCTCTCACGACGCGACTCCCGCGCGACGAGCGTCCGACATGCCGAACATCGATCCTGACCTTCCGCAGGCACGCCAAGCGCCGCGGGATCTCGCCCGCGAGCCCGCCAGCCTGTTCCGGCGGGCGCTCGCGACGGTGATCGATCTGGTCTTCGCGACCTTGATCGGACTGTGCGCCCGCGGCTTGGAAAGGGCTTCGTGGTTGGAGCTCTCGAGTCTGAGTCAGTGGATTCTCGAGCGGCCGAGGCTTGCCTGGAGCTTGAGCGTCGCGCTGCCCGCATGGATCGGGTTATCCGCACTCGAGGCCCTGCCCGGATGCGCGGGGCCCGGCAAGCGCCTGCTGGGTCTTTGCCTCGAGGGACCTCGCGCCGGACAGCTGCCTTCTTTCGCGCGAGTCGCCCTGCGCACAGCGATCAAGTTCGTGCCGTTCTACATCGCGGCCCTGGCGCTGCTCTTTCCGGAGGTCTGGGACCCGCACAAGACGCTGGAACGCTCGCGCCTCTTGACCCTGCTCGGCTCGAACCTGTGGCTCGGGATCTACCTCGCTGCCGCGGCGATGACGCGCCGTCGCCAGAGCTTGCATGACCTCGCGACGGGAACGGCGGTGCGGCACGCCGTGCGAGCGACGCGCACCGAACGCTGAGCTTCGCCACGCCCTGCCAGGCGTCTGGGAGCGCCGGGGGCCCTTCCCTCACTGCCCCCGCGCGGGTAGGATCCCCGCCCCTCGGGGGCTTAGCTCAGTTGGTAGAGCGTCGCGTTCGCAATGCGAAGGCCAGGGGTTCGAGTCCCCTAGCCTCCACCAAGTTTCAGGGCCTGCTCAAGCGCAGCCAAGTCCCGCCGTCGCGGGCGAGGTAGCGGCGCGCAGGATTCGGAAGGCCCTGCTCGTTCCAGTGCGCCCCGGCCGTGGGAGCCCGTTCGCCCAGATAGTGCTGACCCGCCCCGCGGTTGTCCGAGCTGTAGAGGCCGATCTCTGAATCGAACACAAAAACGTGCGACCCGCTGCCCGCTTCCGTCGGCCAGGCGTAGACGACGAAGTCCTGCTCGGCCGCGTCGATCGCGACCTTGCCGGACTCCAGTCCCGCGACGCTGCTGACACTGCCACCCGCCATGGCGCGCAGGTCGATGCGATAGCGGTAGCCGTGCCTGGCTCCGATACCGGAAGCAACCCACTGGAAGCCGTTGTCGAGCCAGGGATCGCCCAGCGGCCCGTCGCCGCCGCGCAGATTTTCCGCCGCGCACAGTTCCGGCAGGAAAAGAAACTCCCCGCGGCCGTCGCCATCCTCGTCGAGCACCACGTTCTTGCAGGCCATGGCCTGTGCATCGGCGACGACGCCCAAATCCGACCTGACGGCTCTTTCGTTCGTGTCGATGCGCAGCTCCAGCGCGCTCGGGGCGGCCAGACTGGAGTAAAGACCCGCGGAGACCAGCGCCAGAATTGTGCTTTGCAGCGCGTTGCCGTCCGAGGCGGTCCACTCCAGACCCGCATTTGTTCTGCGGCCGAACAAGGTCGAATCGGGCGTGCCGGACTCGCCACTTGTGAAGGCAACGGCGAAACAATTGGAATCCCCCCTGGCCAGTGCAGCAGCGAGACCGGGATGAGCGACGACGTGATCGCGCAAGCCGTGCAGCGCCTCGCCGAGCAGGTCAATATCGGTGCAGGCCAGCAACTTGCCGTCGCCAACGCACCAGTGCAGTTCGAGTTGGGCTTCGATCCCATCCTGCGAAAATTCGAGTGACCTGACGCGAACGCCCTCGAGT
>JAYUOR010000210.1:0-4577 GCA_043760765.1 Planctomycetota bacterium
GACGGTGCTTGCGGGGGTCAAGGGCTTTGCCGGCGTTCAACGCTCTGCTGCGCGCTGGGTCCTGCTCGTCCAGCGCACCAGCCAGGGACAGCCCCACCAGGTCGTCGCCTGGGACGCGAGTTCACCGCTCGCGACGCAGGTGCTCTACTCAAGCATCGCGGCCGACTCGATCGACGAGCTCTCCCTGCGCGGCGACCGCTGCGCCTTCGTGGAGCACAACGGCGGCTTCGAGGATCTGCGCGAGTGCAATCTGATCACGGGCAACGTGCAGTTGTTCTCGACGCGCAATTTCCTCTACGGCCCGGCGTTGGCGATCGCCGGCAACGGCGAGCTGACCACCAATCTCGCCGCCCCGCTTGGCGGCGCGGTCTTCGTGCGCTGGCAGATGGGCTCGCTCCCGCGACGCCTCGGACCGACCAGCGGCCCCGGCTTCGTGCTGCGTGGATTGTGATTCGTTTCTCACGCGGCGGACGTCGATAGACTTTGCGCCATGCGCGCTTGGATCGTTGTCCTGGGTCTGCTCGGATTCGGTCTGGTGGTCTTTGCATGGCGCAAGAGCCTGGCCGTGCCGAACAGCAGGCCGCTGGATCCGACGGCGCTGAGCGCGGAGAATTCGCCGCCGGACGGCGAGCGTGCGCGCCTGGCGGGGCGGCCGCAACCCATCCGCAGCGCGGCCGGGTTGCCCGCGGGAGCAGCGAGCGCCAAACACGGTCCGCCGGTCCCGATCGAAGATCGCCTACCGGGAGTTGCCGACGATCCGGAGTTCGCGGCCAAGTACGCGGGCTGGTCCAGGGAAAAACTGGAACAGCGACTCGAAGCGCTGGAGTCCGCGCATCAGGCCGAAGTGGAGAAGTTGTGCGACGCGCGCTTCCAAGCCGGCCTGTATCGCGTGGCCGATGACTCGGAGGTCGAAGGCCTCGACGATTCCTACGACGTGCTCTCCCCGTTCAACAGCCAAGGTGTCGTCACGCGCTCGCGGACGGTTGTGCAGGAGACGCCTGGCCAGGCTCCACCCGCCGACGACGAGACTGAGCCCAACATGGAATACCAGATCTGCACGCTGCCGCCGGAGATCTATCCGGAGTTGTACCGTCAGATCGCCGAGCTCGAGTGGCTGCGCGCGACCGTCGCGGCGCGCGCGGCTTCCGACGAGGATTCCAAGTGACCGTTCTCGCGCTGGACCTTGGATCCACGCGCATCAAGGCCGCGAGATTCGAGGACTCGGGCGAAAAGTTGAACTCTGCCGAGCAGCCGACGCCGGATATCGTCGGCAGCGGAGCGCGACGGGAATTTGACGGCTCGGAGTTCTTGCGCAGGGCTCGCAAAGCGCTCTTCGATCTTCAGCCGCGTGAGGGCGAGCGCTTGGGCATCGCTTCGCAGCGCTCGAGTTTCCTGCTCTGGGATGCGCAGAGCGGCAGGCCCGTGACTGCGGTGATTTCCTGGCAAGACCGGCGCGGAGCGGAGTGGATTGCCCATCACACGCATGCACACGACATGGTCGGCGCGCTCAGCGGCCTGCAACTTTCGGCGCACTACGTGGGCCCGAAGCTTGGCGCGATGTTCGAAGCAGACCCGGAACTCGCCAAACGCGCGCGAGCGGGTGAGTTGCGCCTTGGAACTCTAGACACCTGGCTCGTCTGGAACCTCTCGTCAATGCGCATGCATGTGACTGACGAGACGATGGCGGCGCGCACGCTGCTGTTCAGTTGCGAGCTCGGGACTTGGAGTCCGCGACTCTGCGATTTGTTCGGCGTGCCTGATTTGCTCTTGCCGCGCCTGTTGCCGAGCTCAGGCCGCACAGACGCGCTTGGCCCGCTGCTGCTTGCATCGAGCATCGCGGATCAATCGGCTGGCGCGCTGCACGCTGTTGGAACCGGCTGCGCCGGTGCACTGATCAATTTCGGAACGGGCAGCTTCGTCGTGGCGCCGAATGGCGCGCAATGGAAGCGCCAACGCGGCTACCTGACGACTCTCCTGTTGAGCGCCGGCCCGGCCTTCCCTCTGCGCAAGCGCTGCTTCGCGTTGGAAGGAACCGTCAACGCAGGGGCAAGGCTGGTCGCATCCGACGCCGAGACCACACGAGCCGGAGCGGACGATCTGCCCGACGATGCCATGGCGCTGGTCGACGAGAACGGCATCGGAGCTCCGCACTGGCGCTCCGATCTGGGTTCGATCTGGTCGCTCGCGGCGGAAAAGTTGGCGCCCCTAGCGCGCCAACGCGTCGCCGAACAGGGTCTGTGCTTTCGCGTGCGCGAGATCCTCTCCGATCTCGAGTGTATGGAACGGCGCCTGGTCGTCGCCGGCGGCGCTCTGCACGACGCCGCCTTCTCGCAGCGGCTCGCGGACTGTCTCGGACGGCAGATCGAAGTCTGCCTCGAGCCGGAGGCGACGCTGGCAGGTGTTGCCGCGCTTGCTTGCGGCCTGGAATTCGGCGCGGGACTCGCGTCATCGCGCACGGTCTCGCCCGGCAAGCGGCGCGCAGCGCTCGACCTGCGCTTCACACGCTGGCGCGCTTGGGTCGCAAGCACGCTCGAGAACTGAATCCCGCACAGGGCGCGCGCAGCAGTTGCTTGTGGCCGAGCCAGCGTCCTGATACGACGATCACGGACCAGGAATCCGCCGCGAGCATGACCACGAATCCGACTTCAGCCCCCAAGCAGCGCGAGACCGTCGCCGCGGTAGATCTGGGCTCGAACAGTTTCCACATGGTGGTCGCGCAGCATGTGGACGGCCAACTGGTCGTGCTCGACCGGCTGCGCGAACGTGTCGCGCTCGCCGAAGGCCTCGACGAGTCCAAGCGGCTCAAGGAAAAAGTCGCCGAGCGCGCGCTGGCCTGTTTGGAGCGCTTCGGGCAGCGCCTGCGCGAACATCCCTCCGGAAGCGTGCGCGCGGTCGGGACCAGCGCGCTGCGGCAGGCGAAGAATTCCGAGGCCTTCCTTGCCCGCGCGCGCGAAGTGCTCGGCCATCCGATTGAAGTCGTCTCCGGCCGCGAGGAGGCGCGCCTGATCTATCTCGGGGTCGCGCACCTTTCCGCGGGCGCCGCCAATCGGCGGCTGGTGATCGACGTCGGCGGCGGCAGCACCGAGTGCATCCTCGGCGAGGGTTACGAAGCGCTGCGCACCGACAGCCTTCACATGGGCTGCGTCAACTTCAGCCAGCGCTTCTTCGGAAGCGGCGAGATCACGCGCGAGCGCATGAAAAAGGCCGAGGTCGCGGCGGCGCTAGAGCTCTCGCCGATCGCGCGCACGTACAAACACCTGGGCTGGGACGTCTGCATCGGCTCGTCGGGCACGATCCTTGGAATTGAAAGCGTGCTGAGCGCCAATCATTGGAGCGAGCACGGCATCGACGAGGGCGGACTCAAGGAACTCTCGCGCGCGCTGATCGACCGCGGCCACGTCGACAAACTCGATCTGCCGGGCCTGCCCGCGGATCGAGCGCCGGTACTCGCCGGTGGCTTCGCGATCCTGCGCGCGGCTTTCAAGATCTTCCAGATCAAGTCGATGCAGACTTCCGAAGCCGCGATGCGCGAGGGCATCCTGTTCGACCTGCTCGGCCGCATCCATCACGACGACGTGCGCGACGAGACGGTGCGCAGGTGGATGCAGCGCTACGCGATCGACGTCGAACAGGCTGGACGCGTCGAGCGCAGCGCGCTGTTCCTGTTGGATCGCGCCGCGGGGGATTGGAGCTTGGAATCGAGCGAAGCGCGCCGCCTGCTCAGTTGGGCCGCGCGCTTGCACGAACTCGGCCTCTCGGTCAGCTGGTCGGGTCATCACAAACACGGCGCCTACTTGGTGGCCAATGGCGACATGCCGGGCTTTTCGCGCCAGGAGCAGACGATGCTCGCGGCTTTGATCCTGGGTCACCGCCGCAACCTCTCTGAGGCTGTCTTTGCGAACCTGCCGCAGCAGCGCGCGCCGTTGGCGCTCAAACTTTGCGTCCTGCTGCGGCTGGCCGCCCGGCTCAACCGCAGCCGCAGTCCGCGGCCGTTGCCGGCGCTGCGGCTGCGCATCCGCAAGCTGCGCATCGAGCTGTACTTCCCGACGGACTGGCTCGAGAGCCACGCCCTCACGCGTGCGGACCTCGAGGAGGAGGCGCGCATCCTTGCCGACGTGGGCGTCGAGCTCGTCGTCGGTTAGGCGGCCGGTCGGCTCAGGCCACGATTCCCGAGCCGATCATTGGGCGCAGCGTTCCGAACTGAAGTTGTCCAACGCGATCGCGGGGCAACTCAGGGGCAAACTATGTATTCGAGGCCATCGCTCAGCGAAGAATTGTTCGGGGCCGCAAAACCGTTGTCGCGGCCCCAGGCCTGGCAGTCGACGATGGTGCCGGCGATCCGCAGGTACGGCGCGGGGCTGCCGCCGAGCGAGCCGACCGCGAATGCATTCATGTCGAGCGCATACACGCCGGAGCAATCGCTCGGCGGAGGATTGCCGCCGGAATTGACCGCAACCGTGCGCTTCAAGGGCGTGTTGACACAGCGCAGTCCGCCCTGAAATGGCAGGGCGACGCGACCGGCATTCGAGTACAGGAACAAGCCGGGCTTGTTGTTGATCACCTGGCTCGCCAGCACC
>JAYUOR010000211.1:0-1843 GCA_043760765.1 Planctomycetota bacterium
AAGAAGATGAAGCGACCCAAGAATCGCCCGTCCGCCCGGCAGTTCGAATTGAAATTTGAACTCCGGATGAACGGGCAAACTCCTGGTCATGCTTCTCATCGACGCTCGTCCGATCGTTCGCTGAGGACGACGGGTGAAGTCTTGATGGCCGTGGTGCGCGTGCTGATGCTCGTGCGTCCCGTCGTCATCTGGATCTATGCGTGGATCAGAAGCATGATCAACTCCCTGCCTGCCATGCTCCATCGGAGAGGACGAAGATGCAAAAATCCTCGGATTTTCTCCGAGCGGAGAAGTTTCTGTCGATTCGCGCCGAGAGGCTGAGGGCGATCGGTGAAGACGTAACAGCTCACTACCACGAATTTCGAATTCCGCGCCCTGGTAAGGACGATCGGGTGCTTCACATTCCCTGCGGCGAGCTCAAGCAGATTCAGCGCGTCTGCCTGCGCAGGCTTACCTCGAGTATTCCACTTCACTCAGCCGCGTTTGGCGGCGTCGCGGGTCGGTCCGTGCTTGACCATGCTCGGGCCCACATTGGGGCTGGCTACTTGCTGACTACGGACATCGAGAAGTTCTTCGACAACGTGCACCACCTGCGTGTGGAAGCTGGGCTCGGAAGGAAGCTCGGCGACTTGGATCTAGCGAGGGAACTCACCCAGCTGACGACGCTTCGCTACTGCCTTCCTCAGGGAGCTCCAACCTCCACGTTCCTCGGGAACATGGTGCTCTACGGCCTGGACCTCCGGCTGCATAGGATCGCACGGCAGAAGGGAGCACGCTACACGCGATTCGTCGACGACATCGCGATCTCGGCGAGCGCCCCTTCATCCCGATTGAAGGGACTGGTTGTCGCAACGATCGAACGATTCGGGTTCAAGGTCAACCAGAGGAAAACACAAGAGCATGCACTTGACGAGCCACAGGTCGTGTGCGGCATCGTCGTCAACGACCGACTCGCGATCTCCGAGGAGTTACGTGCAGATGTTCTTGCCGAGTGCGCCCAGTTCGCGATGGAGGGCTCCCCGCAGGGAAGGCAAACCATGGCGGCCCGTCTCCGCGGCTATGTTGCGTACTTGGCCCCATTCGATGGATCGCTTGCCGAGGAGGTGCGAGCCGCGTTGGGCGGGCACACTGCTGCATCGGGCGCGCCTCGCCACGCGAGAGGCGCTCGATTCAGGCGTACTTGCCATGGGTGCGCGAAGTGACAGCGACAATGGACACCGACTCGACAGTTGATGCCGGCTACGAACCCCCTCTCAAGCTCTATAAGTATCTAGGCCCGATCCCGGAGGGCGCTCACCGCGATCGGCATGCGCTGCCCATCCGTGATGGCCAGATATACCTCCCACCTCCAGAAAAACTGAATGACCCGTTCGACTGCGCTCCGGCCTGGATCGATGATGTATCCGAGGCTGACGTCGAGCGCTACATCACCGGGAAAGCGGAAGAAATGGCCCTTAAAATTCCGGGCGCCAATACTCCAGCCATGCGCGCCCTAGTGAAAGCGCGCACTCTCGATCCGGTCCGCCGACAGAAAGCATTCGATGACTCGATCGCGCGTTTCGGCGTCTACTCGATGTCGGAGACTCCGTTGCATCCCCTGATGTGGGCTCACTACGGAAGCAATCATCGGGGCTATTGCCTAGAGTTTTCCGGCCTTGGGCAGCTTGCGCTGCACAATATGCCGGTCCTGCTTCCCTGGAAAGTGCGGTACGGAAAGACGAGGGTCATCCTTTCAAGTCGTGCTCACCTGGAGCGGCTCGTTAGTCGGCCGGCGGTGACCGCCGACGACTTGAAATGGCTCCGGCATAAGGACGATTGTTGGGAATACGAGCGTGAATGGCGG
>JAYUOR010000212.1:0-4557 GCA_043760765.1 Planctomycetota bacterium
TGGTACGGTATCGGCGCGCCAACAGGTTCGGCCTGCATTCAGGCGCGGTTGGCGCAAGAATGCAGGCCGAATGTGTTGGAGTCGAGCCCGGCTGCTTCAGCCGTCACGACGCGGCGCGACTATTCCTTCTTCTTGCGCGGCATCTTCTTGTAGACGTCGTGGCCGGCCTTCTTCTCCGCGTCCATGGCCGCGGCGACTTCCTTGGCTTTTTCGAAGTTGCCGTCGACCAGCGCGATCTCGAGATCCGCGGTCGACTTGAGCAGACCCAGGACGCCCTTGCGGAAGCCCGCGGTGAACGCGGCCTTGTCCTTCTCTTCGATCGTGCGCAGCTTCGGCGGCGTCAGCGTCTTGGCGCTGATGCAGGCGAGCTGAATCTTCGTCGTCAACTCCAGCGCGGCGGCCGCGTCCTTCTTCTCGATCGCCGCGTTCACGGCTTCGAAGTTCTTGTCGATGCCGTGCATCACGTCTTCGAGTTCTTCGCCTTCCTCACGGGCAACGCTCGCCGGTGCCTTGGCGGGAGTGGCCCACGAAACGGCGACGGCCGCGGACGCGAGCAGCGCGGTGAGTACCAAAGGACGCAGCGGAAGTCGGAAAGCCATAGGTAGTTGGGTTTGCGAACTCGAAGGACGGGAGTACAGGCGCACGTTGCGCAAGGCCCGCCATTGGACGGTTCGCGCAGGGATCTGGAAAGGGGGGGCGCTCTAGTTACGCAGATTCAACGCAGCTTCACCTCGCCCAGAGCGGCCAGGGCGAAGGCCATCTCATCGCTGGCCTGCTCGATCAGCTTCGCGGTGGGCTTGCCGGCACCGTGGCCGGATCGCACATCGATCCGAATCAGTACCGGATTGTCACTCGCCTGGGCGTGTTGCAACTCCGCCGCGAACTTGAAGCTGTGGGCCGGCACGACGCGGTCGTCGTGGTCAGCGGTCGTGACCATCGTCGCCGGATAGCTCTTGCCCGCGCGCAAGCGGTGATAGGGCGAGTAGGCGTAGAGCGCTTTGAACTCCTCGGCGTTGTCCGACGAACCGTAATCGCTCGTCCAAGCCCAGCCGATCGTGAACTTGTGAAAACGCAGCATGTCCATCACGCCGACCGCGGGCAGCGCCGCGCCGAAAAGTTCGGGCCGCTGGGTGATCGCCGCGCCGACCAGCAATCCGCCGTTACTGCCGCCCTGGATCGCGAGCTTGGGCTTCGACGTGTAGTGCGTGTCGACCAGGTATTCCGCCGCGGCGATGAAATCGTCGAAGACATTCTGCTTCTTGAGCTTCGTGCCCGCCGCGTGCCAGCTCTCGCCGTATTCGCCGCCGCCGCGCAAGTTCGCGACCGCGTAGATTCCGCCGCGCTCCATCCAGGCGATGCGCGCGGGACTGAAGCTTGGCGTCAGCGAGATGTTGAAGCCGCCGTAGGCGTAAAGCAACGTCGGGTTCTTGCTGTTCTTCGTGATGCCCTTCTTGTACGTCAGGAACATCGGCACACGCGTCTTGTCCTTCGACGTGTAGAAGACCTGTTCGGTGACGTACTCGCTCGGGTCGAAGAGCAGCTTCGGCGCGCGGAACACTTCGCTCTTGCCGCTCTCGACGTCGTAGCGGAACACGATCGTCGGCGAGGTGAAGCTCGTGTACGAATAGAAGCTCTCGTTCTTGTTGCGCCTGCCGCCGAAACCGGCCGCGGTTCCAAGGCCGGGCAATTCGACTTCGCGCGTGAACTTGCCGTCGAGTGCAAAGACCTTGACCAGCGAGCGCGCGTCCTTCAGGTACGACGCGATGAAGTGCTCGCCCACCAGTGACACCGACGAAAGCGTTTCCGGTGCTTCTGCAACCAGCTCTTTCCAATTCGCGCGCGCGGGATTCGCCGTATCGATCGCGATGATCCGGCCGCGCGGCGCGTCGAGGTTGGTGAAGAACCACATCGTCGAACCTTCGTTGCCAAGGAGCGAGTAGTTCGCGTCGAAGTCGGTCAAGAGTTCGACGACCGCCGACTGGGGCTCGCGCAGGTCCTTGTAGAACACGCGATTTTTCGGGTCGGTCCCTTCCGAAATATCGATCACCAGGAAGCGGCCGTCCTCGCTGACGCTCGGCCCGAACTGCCACTCCTTGTGGTCTTCGCGCTGGTAGACCAGCGTGTCGTCTTCCTGCGCGGTCGAGACTTTGTGGAAGAACAGTTTCTGGTTGTAGTTGACCGCTTCGAGCTCCGCGCCCTTGGCCGGCGCGTCGTAGCGGCCGTAGTAGAAGCCCGAAGCGTCCGGCAGCCAGGCAGGCTGGCTGAACTTGATCCAGCCCAGCGTTTCATCGAGGTCCGCGCCAGTCTTGACGTCGCGCACGCGCCATGTATTCCAATCCGAACCGCCGTCGGAGACGCCGTAGGCGAGGTAGCGGCCGTCGTCCGAAAGGCTCGTGCCACCGAGCGCCATGGTGCCATCCTTCGAGAGCGTGTTCGGATCGAGCAGCACGCGCGGCGTGCCGCTCAAGCCCTCGCTCGTGTACAGGACGGCCTGGGCTTGCAGACCGTCGTTGCGGGAATAGACGTAACTGGACCCGCCCGATTGCGGCATGCCGAAGCGCTCGTAATTCCACAACTCCGTCAGGCGCTGCTTGATCGCCGCGCGCTCGGGGATGCGCTCCAGATAACCGAACGTGACTTTGTTCTCGGCCTCGACCCAGGCTTTGGTCTCGGCGGAATCGGGGTCCTCCAGCCAACGATAGGGATCGGCGACCTTGGTGCCGTGGTAGTCCTCGACGACGTCGCCGCGCTTGGCGAGCGGATAGCCGGAGTGAGCCGCGGGAGACTTCGGTTGCGCTTCCTTCACGGGCGCGGCCTTGTTCGAGTTGTCGAAAGCCGTCTCTCTGTTCGACTGGCAAGCGGCTGCAAGCAGGACGGAAGAAAGGCCGGCGACGAGGATCTGGATTTGCTTCATGGGGAGGGGCGCGCGGATGTGTGTCCAGGGCCGCGCGCGGCGTAGGATACGCGCCTCGAAGCCGCCGCCAACCCGAAGGCCTTGCCTTTTCACGCATCACGAACCCCATGGACGAACCTGAACTCGCAGAAGCGCCTAAGCCGGCCAAGCCCGCGCCGGCCAAACCCAGCAAGGCACGCCCGTTTTTCGTGCCGCGCTCGCTCAGCGAGGCCTTTGCGACCAACGAGCGGATCAACCAGTTCCTGCTCGATGCGCTCGACCGCAAGGTCTGGCGCGCGCCGCCGCCCTCCGGCAACGGCCGCAACATCGCGCAGATCGTCGCGCACATCCACAATGTGCGGCACATGTGGCTCGTGGTGACCGCGCCCACGATGACGCTGCCTGACAAGCTCGAGCGCGACAAGTGCACCAAGAAGCAGGCCCAGAGCGCGCTCAAGAAGAGCGCCAAGTGCATGGCCGAGGTCATCCGCCTCGCGGCCGAATCCCCCGACGGCCGCGTCAAGGATTTTCGGCCCGATGTGGTCGGGTTTTTGGCCTACGCCATCGCGCACGAGGCGCATCACCGCGGCCAGATCTGCATGCTGGCACGCGAGCTTGGGCTCGCGCTGCCAAAGGAAGTGCACTTCGGCATGTGGGAGTGGGCCAAGCGCTGGAAAGATTGCGGCTTCGAATAGCGCTCGCGGGCGGGAAGTCGGGCTCGGGAGAGACTAGACTGCGCCTGCCTCGCGCGTCCGCGGCTCGGTCACCGCGGACACCCGAGTTGCACCAGCAGTATGTGCGGATTCATCGGTATTTACGGGCCCGCGGGCAGTGATGTCGCGCTGGAAATCTACGAAGGTCTGATCGCGGTCCAACACCGCGGGCAGGACGCGGCGGGCATTACGACCTTCACGGACTCGTTCCACGTGAAGAAGGGCCTCGGCCTCGTGCGCGACGTGTTCAACGAGCGCAACATGCCGCGCCTGCGTGGCTCGATCGGCGTCGGTCACGTGCGCTATCCGACGGTCGGCGCGGGTTCCGACGAGGACGTGCAGCCGTTCCACATGGTCTTCCCGTTCGGCGTCGCCATGGCGCACAACGGCAACGTCACGAACTTCCTGGAACTCAAGGAGCGCCTCGGTCTCTCCGGCGTGCGCATCGGCAGTTCCTGCGACCTCGAAGTGATCCTGTATGTCTTCGCGCGCGGTCTCGAAGAGCGCATCAAACCGGGCGGCAAGATTTTGCCCGAGGACGTTTTCTTCGCGGTCAAGAAGGTCTACGCGGAAGTCAAGGGCGCCTACTCGGTCGTGTGCATCCTGGCCGACGGCGCGATGGTCGCGTTCCGCGATCCGTTCGGCATCAAGCCGATTTGCTTCGGCGAAAAGCACACCGCGGAGGGCACCTGGTACGCCTGCGCCAGCGAGAGCGTCGTGCTCGACGTCACCGGCTACAAGAAGACGCTCGACATCGGCGCCGGCGAAGCCGTGTACATCGGCCCCGACCGCAAGATCCTGACCCGCAAGCTGGCCGACAAGCCGCACCGTCCGTGCATTTTCGAACTCGTGTATTTCGCGCGCCACGATTCGATGCTCGACAATATTTCGGTCTACAAGACACGCCGCCGTTTCGGCGAAGCCTTGGCCGAGCAGTGGCGCGAATCGGGC
>JAYUOR010000213.1:0-1831 GCA_043760765.1 Planctomycetota bacterium
CTCGAAGCGCTCGCGCAGTGCAAGCAGCGCAAGTTCGTGGTTGCCGACACGATGAATTTCTGGATCGACAAGTACTTGCCCGACTTCAAGCAGGTGCTGCGCGAGGTCGACGGCATCGTGCTCAACGACGAGGAAGCGCGCATGTTGTCCGGGGAGAACAATCTGATTCGCGCCGCGCGCAAGGTGCTCGCCATGGGCCCGCGCTACGTGATCCTGAAGAAGGGCGAACACGGCGCATTCCTGATCGGAAAGGACGCGCACTTCTCGCTGCCGGCCTATCCCGTCGATCCGGTCGTCGACCCGACGGGTGCCGGCGATTGTTTCGCGGGCGGCTTCATGGCCGCGGTCGCGGCCGCGGACAACACCGAGCCGCGCACGCTGCGCAGGGCCATGCTGTACGGCACGGTCGCGGCCTCGTTCTGCGTCCAGGGCTTCAGCATCGAGGACCTCGCCACGCGCGGTCGCGCGGACTTCGAGTCGCGCTTCGAGGAGTTGCTGCAGATCACGACGGTTTGAAGGCGCCGGCTCGGATTTGCGAGAATCCGGGCCGCCGGAAGGAGCCGGTCGAGTCGTAAGGAAGTGGGGCGCCCGCGGGCCCAGATTTTTTGGGGTCAGGTGCTTGCTTGGCCCCCCAGGACGGCTAGGATGAGCCCTCCCTAACAGATCCAGAACTACCTCGAGCCACCATATATCTAACTATGTCGACCCCGTCGGCGTCCCAAGCATCGTCGTCCACCTCCGCGGCCCCTCAGTACGTTCGCGAAACTCCTACCGACGCGAGCAAGGCCAAATCCCTCGGCGCGGCCATGGCCGAGATCGAGAAGAGCTACGGCAAGGGCGCGATCATGCGCCTGGGCGAGCGCAGCGCCTTCGCCGAAATGCGCGGCATCGCCACCGGCTCGATCTCACTGGACCTGGCGATCGGCGGCAAGGGTCTGCCGCGCGGACGCATCGTCGAAATCTTCGGCCCGGAAAGTTCCGGCAAGACCACGCTGACGCTGCACGTGATCGCCAACGCACAAAAGGAAGGCGGAATCTGCGCCTTCGTCGATGCGGAACATGCGCTCGATCCGGCGTATGCGCGCAAACTCGGCGTGCGCCTCGATGATTTGCTGGTCAGTCAGCCTGACAACGGCGAACAGGCGCTCGAAATCGTCGAGACGTTGGTGCGCTCGAACGCCGTCGACGTCGTGGTCGTCGACTCGGTCGCGGCACTTGTACCGCGCGCCGAAATCGAAGGCGAAATGGGCGACAGCTTCATGGGCCTGCAGGCGCGCATGATGTCGCAGGCGATGCGCAAGCTGACCGGCGCGATCTCGAAGTCAGACTGCATGGTGATCTTCATCAACCAGATCCGCGAAAAGATCGGCGTGATGTTCGGCAACCCCGAAACCACGACCGGCGGCAAGGCGTTGAAGTTTTATTGCTCGGTGCGCCTCGACATCCGCCGCATCGGCCAGATCAAGGAAGGCGAAGAGATCATCGGCAACCGCACCAAGGTCACGGTCGTGAAGAACAAGATTGCGCCGCCGTTCCGCAAGGTCGAGTTCGACATCCTTTTCGACCGTGGGATCAGTTACGAGGGCGACTTGCTCGACCTCGGCGTCGAGAAGAACATCGTGATCAAGTCGGGCACCTGGTTCTCGATCAAGAGCCCGAAGGAAGGCGAGATCCGCCTCGGACAGGGACGCGAAAAAGCGCGCCAGTTCCTGGTCGACAATCCCGATCTTGCCAAGGAACTCGACGGGCAGGTGCGCGCACAGCTCGCCCCCAAGCCCGCTGAATTCCCGGTGTCGGGCGCGACGCCCGCGGCTTCGCCCTCGGGCACGGC
>JAYUOR010000214.1:0-4539 GCA_043760765.1 Planctomycetota bacterium
TGCAACGCTCGTTCCTCTGGATCGCCCTGATTGGTTCCTTCGCGCTGCCGGCCGTGGCGCAGGCGCCCCTGCGCGTTTTCTTGCGCGGTGGGCCGAAGACCCACGGACCGGGTGAGCACGACCATCCGGCATTCGTGGCCGACTGGACGCCGCTCTTGAAGCAACGCGGTGCGACGGTCGAGGGCGCGCTCGAGTTCCCGAGCGAGGCGCAGCTCGCGCGCACCGACGTCCTGGTCCTGTACGCCGCCGAGGGCGGCTCGATCCACGGCGCTGATCGCGAGCACCTGCAAACGTTCCTCGCGCGCGGCGGCGGCATCGTCGCGATCCACGACTCGGTCTGCGGCGACGACCCGCAGTGGTTCAAGACCGTGATCGGCGGCGCCTGGGAGCACGGCCACGCCAAGTGGGCGACCGGCACCACCGACATGTACATGCGCGACTTCGAGCATCCGATCACGAAGGGCGTCGCGAACTGGCGCTTCGAGGACGAGCTCTACACCGAACTGCACATGATGCCGGAAGCGCACGTGCTGATGGCCGGCTTCCAGGACGTCTTCAACATCACGCCGCAGATGTGGACGTACGAGAAGGACAACTACCGCGCCTTCGTAGCGATCCAAGGGCACTACAAGAAGTCGTTCGAGCACGACGCGTGGCGCACCACGCTGTTGCGCGGCATCGCCTGGGCGGGAAAACGCGAGGCCGACATGCTGACGACGCCACAGGACCGAGCTTCGCTCGCCTATCCGACCGGCGGCCCGCTGCGGCCGGACGTGGCGGCGAAAAGTCTGGTCCTGCACGAAGGCTTCCAAGCGACGCTCGCCGCCGCGGAGCCGTTGATCGTCAAGCCGATCTCGATCGACTGGGATGCGAACGGCCGCATGTGGGTCGCCGAGACGCCCGGTTATCCGTACAAGCAGGAGTTCAGCAAGGTCCCGTCCCACGACACGATCAGCTGGCTCGAGGACACGAACGGAGACGGCGTGATGGACAAGAAGACCGTCTTCGCCGACGGGCTCGATCTGGTGACGAGTTTCGTCTTCTACGAGGACGGCGTGATCGCGCTCGCCGCGCCGAACATTTATCGCCTGCGCGATACGGACGGCGACGGCGTTTGCGACTTGCGGGAGATCGTGTACACGGGCTTCGGCTACGGCGACACGCACGCGGTCATGTCGAACGCGGTTTGGGGCCTCGACGGCTGGATCTACGCGACGCAGGGCTATTCGGGCGGCGGTTCGACCGACGTGCGCAACGCGCGGCCCTGGGGCGAAAAACATTTCGGTCGCATCGGCAACGGGATCTTCCGCTTCAAGCCGGACGGCAGCGCGATCGAAGTCGTTTCGTCGTACGGCTCGAACACCTGGGGTCTCGACTTCACGCCTGACGGAGAATTGTTCTTCTCGATGGCGAATGGCGCGCACTTGCGTCACGTCGTCGTGCCGGAGAAGGCGTTGGCGAAAGCGCGGCTGCCCGGCACGGAATCCTGGAGCGACGTGCCCGACCACGATCGAGTTTTTCCGCTCGTCGTGCACAACGAAGAGGCCTATCGCCAGATCGATTTCGTCGGCGGCTTCACCGCGGCGTCGGGCTGCACGGTCTACAACGGCGGCGCGTGGCCGGCGGAGTTCAACGGACGCGTGTACGTCGCCGAGCCGACGGTCAATCTCGTGCACGAGGACGTGCTCACGCCGAAGGGCGTGACTTTCACGGCGACGAAGAGCGAAGAGAAGGAGTTCATCGCCAGCGCCGATCTTTGGTTCAGGCCCGTGCATATGCGCGTCGGTCCGGATGGTGCGATGTACGTGCTCGATTTCTACAACCAGGCTGTCGTGCACAACGACACGCGCGGGCCGGAGCATGGTCCGACGAACGCGGCGGTACGGCCGGACCGCGATCATTCCCACGGCCGGATCTGGCGCGTGCAGCACAAGTCGGCCGTGAGTGTTGCGAGCAAGCCGCTCGCGCCGCTTGATGGGCCGCAATGGGTCGAAGCGCTCGCGTCGCCGAACGGATGGACGCGCGGAACCGCGCTGCGGTTGATTTGCGAGAGCAAGGAGAAGGGGACGCAGCGGGCGTTGATCCAGCTGGCGGAATCAGATGCGAATCCTGCGGCGCGGATCGCGGCGCTGTGGGCTCTCGCGCGGCGCGGAAGGATTACTCCGGAGTTGGTGCAGCGTGGGCTGGAGGACCGTGCGCGGGGACTGCAGAAGAATGCGGCCACGATAGCTGGTGACTTGGGCATGGCGAACCAGCTTCGCGAACCATTGCGAGTGGCCTCCACATCTGATCCACGCGTAGCAATCTCAGTCAAGCGAGCCCTCCAAGGCGCGGAGCATGCCGACTACTTTTTCGGCTCTGGCCCAATCGATTGGATCCAAGGGGCCCTTGGCGACACCCAGGATCCCTGGTCTCGGTCCCTGATCCTTGCGGACGTGTCTCGTGCGCCCCTGAAGGAGGTCGAAGAGACTCTCGACTGGTTGGATAACTCGTCGACACCCGAGGAGGAAACCGCTCGAGAACTTCCATACGCATCGAGCTTCGTTCTCGACGTGACTGGCGTGATCGCGCGCAGCAACGACGCGGAACTGACCAGTCTGCTCGTTTGCATTCTCGCAGAGAAAGCGCCACCTTCGATATCGCGCGCGGCTTTGGAGCGACTTTCGAAGGAACGCAAGAGCGATGCCGTTCCCCAATCGACGCCTCGGCTGCGTGCGGCGTTGGCGAGTTTGATCCTCTCCCCCGACTTCGAAGTCGCTGGACTCGCCCTGAAGTTCGCCTCCCGCTGGGATCCGAAAGGCGAGCTCACTAACGACATCACGCGGCTCGGCGATCGCCTCGAAAAGGGCGCAGCGGATACGAGTCTGGACATGACCAGCCGTGCGTCGTGCCTGCGTTCACTCTTCGGCATCGCCGATCGACGCACGCGCGCCGTCGCGATCGCGGAGACGATGCTCGTGCAAGGCACCGATCCCAAGATTCAACTTGCCGTGATCGACGAACTTGGCCGAAGCGGCGATGACGCGGCGGCTGGAGTTCTAGCTCGTCGTTACAAGTCGCTCTCGACCCAGGGACGCGAGCAAGCGTTCCTCGCGATCGTTCGCCGCGCGAAATGGGTCGAACCGTTGCTTGTCGAAATCGAAGCCGGCCGCATCGCGCCGAACGATCTTGGGCCACTGCGACTTTCGCAGTTGAAGAATCACGCCAACGAAAACGTCGCGAAGCGCGCGCGCGAGGTGCTCGAAAAAATCCAGGGACCGCAGAATCAGAAGACCAGCGAGCTGATCGCACAGATTCTGCCGATCGTCGAAGCTCCAGGCGACGCGCTGCACGGCAAGGCGCTCTTCACGCAGAACTGCGCCACCTGTCACACCTACAAGGGCGAGGGCGCCAAGGTCGGTCCCGACTTGACCGGCATGGGAGCCCACGGCGTGCGTGCGCTCCTGCCTGTGATCCTCGATCCCAACGCTGCGGTCGAGGCGGCGTACCTCGAATACGTTTGCGAGACGACCGACGACCGGCTCGTCAGCGGTGTGATCGTCCGAGACACGCCGCAAAGCGTCGTGTTGCGAGCGACAACGGGCGACACGGAAATCCCGCGCAATGAGATCGTCTCGCTGAAATCGACCGGGCGCTCGCCGATGCCTGTGGGGCTCGAAGGCATCGGAGCCGAAGGCCTGCGCGACGTGCTCGCGTATTTGACCAACGAGTACACAGGCTTCCGCGTGCTCGATCTGCGCGAACTGGCGAACATGTCGTCGCTGAAGGGCATGTACGATCCCGACAAGGCACCGGATCGCATGGACCTCAAGTACTACGGTGTCTTCGAAGTCGATGGCGTGCCGTTCGAAGTCCGCGATCCGGAGAAGATCGACGGCGGACGCAACGTGATCTGCCTGCGCGGAGGCATGAACAAGGACTGGTACTCGTGCACCGGTCTGCCAAGGAAAGTCGAAGTGCCCGTCGGCTTCGCGCTCGAGCGCATGCACGTGCTCGGGGGCATCGCGGCCTGGGGTTTTCCGTGTCGCGACGACAAGCTGCCCTGCGCGAAGTGGACCTGGGTCTACGACGACGGCACGCGCGAAGAAGTCGTGTTGCAGGATGGCGTCGTTTTCGCGGATTGGATCGGCCGCCGCGATGTTCCCGGATCGAAGTATGTGGAGGATTTGGTCAAGCCCGACGGTTTTGGCCAGCTTCGGACTTTCGATCTCGCGCCGAAGGAGCGCAAGGTCGTCGCGAAAATCGAATTGGAAAGCTACGACAATCACATGTCGCCGACTTTTGTCAGCCTGACGGCGGAGCTCAAGGGCGCAGTGCGCAAGATCGCGGAGGTCAAAGTGGATCCGATCGATGTGCTGGTTGTCGGCGGGGGATCGAGCCACGATTTCGAGCAGTTTTTCAACAAGTCGGACATGGCGACGATCGCAGCGGCGAAGCTCGGCACGGCGCGCTACACCGAGGGCACGGGCGATGTGCTCGCGCAACTTTCGAAGCTCAAGGTGCTGTGCCTGACGAACAACCAGCCGCTCGGCGGTGACG
>JAYUOR010000215.1:0-12523 GCA_043760765.1 Planctomycetota bacterium
CGCTTCGAAGCGGTTGCAGGCGTGGTCGAGTTACTCGTCAAGGAAGGCTGGCAAGTCATCTACCTGACCAGCCAACGCAGCGACGTGGAGCGTTGGCAAAGGCGCGCATTCGCCACCAACGCCGTTGCGTCTCGCGTGATCGATCTCGAACAGGTTCGCCAGCTCACCGGCGCAGTCGCGAGCGTCCAAGATCTGATGCTGCCGACCGAGCCGGCGCTGCCCGCCCCAGGAGCGATGTCGGCCGAGGAATACGGGCTTGCTCTGCGCGTGCCGCCCTTCGATTTGGAACAAGCGCTCGGGGAACTGCACATGTTCCACCTGTTGCGCGACCAACTCGGAGCGCTTCACGGGCTGGTCGTGTTGCGCACCACGCAACTGGGGCGTGTGGAGCGTTTGGTGGGCATGGCCGGCGGCGCCAGCGGCGTTCTTGCGCCGACGCAGCTCGTGGGCATTGCCCAACGCATCGCGTTGATGCGCGCCTTTCATGGGCTCTGGCTCGTCGGCCGTGGACAGAGCGTGGATCTAACCGCACTCGCCGAGGCTCAGGTCACGGACAATTTTCGCGACAAGCTCGCCGACCTGGCGAAGCGCGAAGCCGGCGACGCGCAACGCCTGATTCAAGCGCTGCGCCAAGGCGCTTTGCCCAACTTTGGAAAAGGCAAGACGGATGCGCTGGCGCTGCGCCTGGAGGAGCTGCGCTGTCTGGACAGGCGGCCGTCGCTCGAGCTCGACGAAATCGTCTGGCGCTGCGCGCACGAGCTGCCGAGTCTTGGCGCGGAGCGGGTTGGCGAGCTGTGCTCCCAATGGTGGAGCGCAGCAGGTCGCTCGTGGGCGAATCGGCGCAGCGGAACCGGGCTCGAAAAACCTACAATCTCGACCCCGAAGTCCGCGACCCAACGATGAGCCAGATCTCCACCAAGCCGCCCAGCGGCATGCGCGACTTCCTCGCACCCGACGTCGCGCGCCGCCGCCACGTGATCGGCGTGATCCAGTCGGTCTACGAGTCTTTCGGTTTCGTGGCGCTCGAAACGCCGACGATCGAGAATCTGTCGACGCTGCTGGGCAAGTATGGGCCGGAGGGCGATCAGTTGCTCTATCGCCTCTTGCATCGTCGCGAGCGACTGGTGCGCGCGCTCGAGCAGGGTGCGCCGACCGAGCTCGATTTGTCCGACGAAGGCTTGCGCTACGACCTGACCGTACCGCTTGCGCGTGTCGTCGCCAACTACCGCGACCTGCCTGCGTTCTACAAGCGCTACCAGATCCAACCCGTGTGGCGCGCGGACCGGCCGGCGAAGGGGCGTTTTCGCGAGTTCTATCAATGCGATGTCGACGTCACCGGCACGAAGTCGTGCCTGGCCGACGCGGAAGTCTGCGCGGCGGTGGGCACGGTGCTCTTGAAACTCGGGTTTTCCGATTTCACGATCCACGTCAATCACCGCGAACTGTTGCGCGCGCTCGTACTCGAAGCGGGCATCGCAGCTGAATCTGAAGGCACCGCCCTGATCGCAATCGACAAGCTCGACAAGATCGGCCGCGACGGTGTCTTGAAAGAACTTGATGAGCGCGGCATCGGCGCGGCGCGCGGCGAGGCTCTGATGCGTTCGCTCGAAGCGGCCAAGGAACCAGGATTCCTCGATAGGAAAGCGAGCAGCAAAGAAGGCGGCGGCGCGCTGGGCGCGAGCGCCTTGCTCGAATTGTTCGCGCTCGCCGCGCAAACACCCGCCGGCCCGATGTTGAAGTTCGCACCGGAACTCGCGCGCGGACTTTCCTACTACACCGGCCCGATCTTCGAGGTCGGCGTGCCGGGTCTCGCCGGTTCGATGGGCGGTGGGGGACGTTATGACGGTCTGATCGGCATGTTCACCAAGGGCCAAATTCCCGCGGTGGGTTTTTCGCTCGGCCTCGAGCGCATTTTGCTCGTAATGGAGGAGCGCAAGATGTTCCCCGAACTCGCCATCGGCCCGCAGATCCTGGTCTGCCGCTTTCCCGACGTGAGTGCCGCCGACGCGCTGCGCACGGCGAGCGAATTGCGCGCGCAAGGCTTGCGTGTCGAGCTCTATCCCGAAGCGGACAAACTCGGCAAGCAACTCGCCTACGCAACGACGATCGGCGCCAAGTACGCAGCGGTGCTCGGCCGCACGGAAGTGGACGCAGGCGCGATCGCGCTCAAGGATCTCGCAACGGGCGAGCAGCGCACGCTGCCGATTCGCCACGTCGCTGAATCGCTGTGACGAATCGTTCAGCGCGAAGACTACCCACATCGGCGTATCCACCTGAGGGGTAGTGCTAATGGGCGGTTCCGTGAAGCACGGTTAGCTTTGATTTCGGGACAAGCGGTCGCGAGAACTTCGCGCGGCAACCTGGTTGGTCGAAAGAGAGTCGTGCGTCGCTGGACGATGCAATTCCTCCGCTTCCCAAGGTGCAAGTCATGAGTACCAACATCAAGTCGGGCCGGCCGAGCGCGAAAGGTATCCCGGGAATCCTGAGCACGCTCCAGGATCGCGTGCGCATGAATATCAATCGGGCCGCGACCAACGATCTTCACGCCTTGGACCCCGCGACCGTGGTGCGGCTGCTCAACGACGGTCTCGCCGCTGAACTTGCCTGTCTGCAGCACTGCAAGAGCCGCCACTACGCCTACCTGGAGTTGGCCACCACCGTTGAGGCTCCGGATGCCGCCGCGGCCTGCCTGGAGCACGGAGCCGAAGAGAAGCGGCACGCGGATCTGCTCACGGAGCGCATCCTCGAATTGGGCGGCGAGCCGGATCTGGACCCGAGCCTCAAGCGCGGACAGGAGTATGCGCGCTTCGTCGGCATCGATGACCCGGCCGAAATGATCCGCGAAGATCTCATGGCCGAGCGCCGCGTCATCGAAGGTTACACGGAGATGATTCATTACATCGGCGACGAAGATCCGCAGACGCTCGAGCTGTTGCTCGAAATTCTTGCCGACGAGCAGAGGCACGTCGAGGAATTGGACAGGTTGCTTTGCGCGCACGGGAAGTAGCCTAGGCCACTCCGCAACACATTTCGCGGCAAGTGCCGCACTTGGCTGAGCTCCGCGACCGAGGACGAGAGCTTCCTTGGCGCAATGGCCGTCGATGGCTGGTGCACGATGCATGCTGCCGATCCGCGCTCGACGGCATCGGCTGGGTGTGCTGCGTGCAGTACCTAGTCCTCGCTTTGCCAGCGACGCGCAAGTCTGTCTGCGCGTGATCCGTTGTCGTACCCGCTTTCCCATCCGACACTCGGCAGATGTGTCGATGCCAGCGGCCAATCGTTGGGGCTACGGTCGAGCTGTTCCACAACCAACACAAAGGACTACCCCAACGATGAATTCTAAATGGACTCTGCTCGAGCCTGGTTTCGCTGCTCTCTTGACTTGCATGGTCGCCGCGGCCGCGGGCTGCAACAACTCGCAGCACAGCGACCACTCGCCGGTGGTCATTTCGAACAGCCCGCTCAATCTGGCCGTCGACGTCCCAGTCAACGCGAGAATGACCGTAACCTTCAGTGAGGAGATGGATCCAAGTACGATCAACTCCAACACGTTCACACTGACCTCGGGTCCGGCCCTGACCCCGGTTGCGGGCACGATCATCTACGCCGATTCAGTCGCCTACTTCTGGCCTGCGGCCCATCTCGCGGACAACGGCACCTTTGACGCCGCGATCAGCACCGACGCCCGCAACGCTTCGGGAGTTCCGCTCAGGTCAAGAGTCGGCTGGCACTTCAACACCGGCACGACGATGGAGGGCGGACGTCCCGTGAATCTGGGCCAGGCGGGCGGCTTCGCGGTGCTCGCCAAAGCCGCGATCAGCACGGTTCCTACTTCGGCAATCACGGGCGACATCGGTGTCAGTCCTGCGGCCGCAACGTTCATCACGGGCTTCGCCTTGAGCCTGGACGCATCGAACGTGTTCGCGACTTCTCCACAAGTCACTGGACATGTCTACGCCGCCGACTACGCAGTACCCACACCTGCCAATCTGACCTCGTCCGTTCTCGACATGCAGACCGCATTCACCGATGCCGCTGGTCGCGCACCGGGGACTACGGAACTTGGGGCAGGCAACATTGGCGGGTTGACTCTGGTACCCGGTGTCTACAAGTGGGGGACCGGGCTGTTGATCCCGACTGACGTCACGCTCAACGGGAGCGCCACGGACGTTTGGGTCTTCCAAGTGGCACAGAATCTTACGATGAGCAGCGCCACGAACGTGGTCCTGACCGGCGGCGCGCTGCCCGAAAACATTTTCTGGCAGGTGACCGGTCTCGTCGACATCGGCACGACCGCTCAGTTCAACGGGATCGTCCTTTGCGCCACGGGGATCACGCTCCAGACCGGCGCATCGGCTAACGGCAGATTGCTGGCGCAGACGGCGGTCAGTCTTGACAGCAACACCATCGTCGAACCGACACCGTAGTCGACCGCTCGAAGCGGCAGCAATCGCGGCCGGACGAACGGAGATGTTCGTCCGGCTGTTCTTGCGGATGACCTTCAACACCGATGCAGCCAAACTCCAACAGTATGAATCGAAGCGTTCACAAGCGCAGCGCGCTGGTCCTGCGCCGCGGCAACGAGAAGCGCTCGAATTCATGGAAGACGCTGGCCCTGTTCGCCGGCTTCCTGCTCATGTTGTGTGCCTCACTTGGTCATGACTGGGGCAAGTCGAGTCTGCAAGTTGCCGGAGCCTTGAACACCATGGGCACCAAAAGCCTGCCTGAGGACGTTGCGCTAGTCGAAGGCATGCAGCCCGAGTCGGGGGGCTCGCAGCGGAAACCTGCCGGTCGGCCCACGCTCCCGCCTATGGCAACGCTAGAGCTGCCGGCGATTTCGCGGCCCACGACACTCGTCTTCGGCGCGCTGCTCGATGACAACGGCACGCCCATCCCGGCGGACAAAGCAGCTCGCGTCAGCTTCGTCGATCACAGCGGTCGCAGGCACTCTTCCGGCACCGGGTCGCAAGGCGCCTTCGCGATTTCGGAGCTCGAATTCGGCGCGTATTCTGTGACCGCGAGCGCCGCTGGATTTCAGAGCCAGACGGAGCAGCTCGAGCTGGGTCCGGATTCGCCGCGCCAGCGCAAGGACTTCTCGTTGCAGATGGCCGTCGAGCTAAAAATCTACGTCAAGACGACGGACGGCAAGGACCTCTTCGCCGAGCTGCGGAAGACAGGCGCCCCGTTGGGCGCACGGCTGCTGCTTGCGGTAGCCACTCGCGAGCCTCCCGGGAATCGTTTGGTCGAAAATGCCGGCAGGCCGAACAGTCTGCGCGCCTCAGCGCGGTTTCGCGGCTCTTTGCCGCGCGAGATTGCGCTGGATCCGCAATGCATGGGAGTTCTCAGCTTGGATGGCGAGCTGCCGGTTTGGGTGAGCCTCGTGCAGCACGACATCGTGCTTGAATCGATCTGCGTCGGCGTCGGCCAGCGCGAAGCGACCTTTGTACTGTCAGCGAGTGACCTGCTCACGAATCTGTGCACGGTCCGTGCCCAAGTCATCGACGCTACGACTCGACAGCCCATCCCTCGTGCCCGCGTGACGCTGCGAGGCGGAAGCCACTACGACTCAGGCGTGGCCACGGACTCGATGGGGTGCGCGACTCTTTCCAGCCGCGAGCCCGGTAACTACGAGTTGCAAGTGCGCGTCGAGGGATACGAGCAGTATCGTCAACCGATCTACGCGAAGCCTGGGCAAATCGTCAATGCTGGGACGCTCGCGCTTGAGTCGGAGATTACGGTCGAAGGGCGAGTACTTGACGATCAGGGCCATCCGCTCTCGGCGTCCTTCTGCGTCGGAAGCCTCGATTCTGCAGGCCAATCGATTGACTGGTTTCGAAGTGGCGAGTCCAAGAGTCGCGCGGACGGGAGCTTCAAGCTCAGCGGACTCGGCCGCGGGGAATACGTGCTGCGCTGCGGCAATCCCGATGCGCTCGGGGCGAACGAATGGGAAGGAATCGACTGGGTGTCCGGCAACGTGCCGCTGGATACGCGGAGTGGATCCATGGCCGGACTCGAGCTGCACCCGCAGCGCGCGGTGAGGCTTGCAATTCGAGTCGCGGATCCTCGCTCCAAGGAGCTGGGCTTTCGCGTCGTCGATGAGCGCGGCCTTGAGCTGACTCAAGGCAAGTTTCAGGACCGCGAGCCGCGAGCGCTTGCGCTGCCGTCAGGGAACTACCGTGTTCTTCTGCTCGACAGAGATGAGACGGCACTCTCGGAACGTGTCGTCGCCCTCGGGCTCGAGGAGCTGCGGATCGACCTTCTGCCCTAGTCGCCCCCCCGTACCGCTGCCTGGAGGCTTGGCTGGCCGCTTACCTAGTTCTGCGGAGTGTCGGACTTGCGTCGGCCGTGTAGAGTCACTTGCTCGCAGCGCGACATGAAGCGTGCGACCCGTTGCGTGGCTGTGTCGCCCTGGAACGAGTTCGCCGGCTTGAGCGCCAGCCAAGCCCGTGGAGGAGAACATGTTCCAAGAAAAGTTGGAAGAACTGCGCGCGCAGTTCAGCACGCTGGCGCAGTTCTCTCACGAGGATTCCCTGCAGGTCAGGGAATTGATCCCTGGAGTTCTCGCGGGGCTGCAGCGCTCACTGCAAGAACTGCAGGTCATCGCCGATGCGCTTCCGAAGCATGGAACCCCTGAGTCGAACGGAGCCGCACGCAACAACGCAAAACGTTCCATCGGCGGCGACCTTGGAAGTGCTTTCGATGTCGACGAATACAAACAGGCCGAGAAGCACGTAGCGCTGCAGGCCGCCGTCGCGGGAGTCCTCGAGCAGGCCACGTCACTGGACGAAGTTGCTGCAAAGATCCGGGAGATTCTGTGCGCGAGCCAGCTCAGCGACGAGCGCATCCGCGAGTCCGCGGCGCGCAAGGCCGCCATCCTCGAGGCTTCGCTCGACGCGCTGATCACGATCGATCACCATGGGCTGGTGGTCGAGTTCAACGCCGCGGCCGAGACCATGTTCGGCTACCGCCGCGAGGACGCCGTCGCCCGCCAACTCCTGGACCTGATCGTTCCGCCCCGCTTGCGCGAGCAGGCACTGGCCGGCTTCACACGCTACCAGGCCACGGGCGACAGCGAGATGTTCGGCAAGCGTTTCGACACCTTCGCTCTGAGGTCGGACGGATCGGAATTCCCGGCCGAAGTGGCGATGGCTCCCATCGGAATCGGCCACCTGCCCCTGCTCTCGATCTACGTGTGCGATGCCACTGCGCGCAAACATGCGGAACAGGAGGTGCGCCGCTACCGGGAGCGCGTGAGGTCGCTGATGGCGGACCTCTTGCTGGCCGAGGAACATGAAAGACGGCGCCTCGCCGTCGATCTCCACGACGGCTTGAGCCAGACGATCGCGCTGGCGAACATCAAACTCTCGACGCTGCGACGATCGCTGGGCGGCAAATCGGCGAAGTCGCTCGGCGAGATCGGAGAACTGATCACGCAGGCCGACCGGGCTGCGCGCTCGATCAGCGTCGAACTCAGCCCTCCGGCTTTGCACGAATTGGGCTTGGAACCGGCGGTGCAGTGGCTCGTCGAGCACATCCAGGCCCGCTACGGCGTCGAGATCAAGCTCAGCGGCGACGGCCAACCCAAACCCGCCGATGAAAAGACGCGCGTGATCCTTTTCCGATCGATACGCGAGCTTCTCATCAACGCGGCCAAGCACGCGGGCGCGCACCGGGTCGACGTGCGCCTGGAATGCGAGGAAGGCCGGCTGATCGTTGCCGTCGAGGACGACGGGGTCGGCATGGAACCGGACATGGCCGGCGTCAAGGGCACCGGCTTGTTAAGCATCCACGAGCGCCTGAGCCATGTCGCCGGCGCGATGCACATCGATTCGGCGCCAGGGAAGGGGACGAGAATCCGCCTGTCCGCACCGCTCTCAGGCAGGACTCAGACAAAGGCAAAGGTGCAGGCATGATTATTCGAGTGCTGCTGGTCGACGACCACCAGATGATGCGCGACGGCTTGCGTGGCTTGCTCGTCGGCGAGCCTGACATCGAAGTCGTGGGTGAGGCCTCCGATGGTCGAATCGCCCTTGATCTCGTGAGGACCCTGTCGCCGGACGTGGTCGTTATGGACATCGGCATGCCGGACATGAACGGCGTCGAAGCTACCCGCCGCATCCACAATGAGTACGAGCGTGTCAAAGTGGTCGCGCTGTCCACGCACACGGATAAGCGCTACGTGCACCACATGCTCGAGGCCGGCGCCTGTGGCTATGTGCTCAAGATCGCGGCCCACGATGAGCTGCTGCGCGCGGTTCGCGCCGCGAGTGTCGGCAAGACCTACTTGAGTCCGGAGATTGCCGGCCTGGTGGTCGAGCGCTCGACGGGCACGAATCCCGGCAAGGAGGTTTCGGCCTATTCCACGCTCGGGGCGCGTGAACGCGAAGTCTTGCAGCTCGTCGCCGAGGGCAAGACGTCGGGCGAGACGGCCAAGCAAATGCACATTTCGATCAAGACCGTGGAGACGCACAGGCGCAACATCGTCCAGAAGCTGGGATTGCGCGGCACCGCCGAGCTGACCAAGTATGCGGTTCGCGAGGGCCTGACTTCGCTGGACGGTTGAACTTCGGTCTTTCGCAGCAGCTGCGTGCCTGCGAAAAACGACGCGATTTCATCGAACTCAGTGTAACTGGGGATCGTTGACGCCCGCTCCATGGGCTCAAATGATCGAGCGTGAATCATGATCGAGCACGAACTCTTAGAGAGCATTGACCTAGCGCGCCAAGACCTGGCGGCGTTTCGCGCGCGCTTGCTGGTTGAGGGCCCGGCGCCGGGCTCGCCGCAGGTCGAGAAAGCCATGCTCGAACTGCATGCATTGCTCGAGGCACTGCAGGCGCGGTTTGTTGCTTTGCACGAGGTCCTTCGCGAGGCGAACGAGGTTCTGGTCTCCAACGAACGCGTGGCGAGGACGGATCGAGACCGGATGCGATCGCTGGCCGTGGGCATCGTGATCGTCGAAGAGCGCCTGCGGCGCACGCTGGCCGCGGAACTGCACACCGGCCTCGGCCAGGAGATCGCCTTGGCCAAGCTGAAACTCGCCACGCTGCGGACTTCCGCGTCGAGCGAGCTGTGCGCTCAGCTTTGCGCCATCGAGCAGCTGGCCGAACAGGCCGATCGATCGCTGCGCTCGATCACGTTCCAGATCAGTCCGCCCTCGCTTCACGATCTGGGCCTGGTCGCGGCGCTCCAATGGCTGGCCGAGGACATTGGGAAAAGGTACGGCGTCGTCGTGCAGGTCGAGGATGACGATTCACCTGCCGTCGGCGACGAGCGTGCCCGCGTAATCTTGTTCCGCGCCGTGCGCGAGCTTCTGGTCAACGCCGCAACGCACGCCGGCGTCCACGCAGCCACGGTCAGTCTCAGCGGAAAGGATGGTCTCGTGTGCATTTCCGTCCAGGACGCCGGCAGCGGCTTCGACCCCGTCGAGCGCGACCGAAAAGGCTACGGTCTGTTCGGCATTCGTGAGCAACTGAAGTACGTCGGCGGAGAAATCATGATCCGTTCGTCGCCCGGGCTTGGCGCTACAGTGGTCTTGACAGCGCCGATCGTCGAAACCGTTGCCGGAGCGACGACGTAGCGGAGCGCTTGTCTCGGTGAGCCAAGGCGATCGCGCGCCTGCGGCCTGCGCGCTACCCGAAATCCGCGATTGGAGTACGGGCAATCATCGATCGCTCGATCCGGTTGCTCGCGCCTACGCTGCAATTTGACGCGCAGGGATTTCCGCTACGTGCCGACTCTGGTTCGATCACAACAGGCAACTGAAATATCATGGCTACCAATCCGCCGCTGGGCCCGGGACGCAAGGGCGCAGTGAAGCAACGTTCTCAATTCGTGAATCCGAAGACGGGCATCACCGCCAAACGAGACGCGAAGACAGGCCGCATCATGGACAACAAGACATCCGGCGGCAGCTTCAAGGGCGTGCGCACGGAGAAGTGAGCACCAGGGTAGCGAGTCCGCGGCCCGGCGCTGATTCAGCTGCCCGAGCGAGTCTCCAGGGCGGCATCCTCGATGCCGCTCTCGATGACCTCCTGGATTGACTGACGGTGCAGGTTTCCCAGGTGACCGCCGGCCGAAAAAATCCTCGCGCGCTTGCCCAGATGCTCGCGCAGCCAGCGCAAATCCTCGGGCCGCAACAGGAAATCATTTTCGTTGGCGAAGATGCGCACGCGTGGGTTCGCTTCGAGCGTGTCCGCGACCGAACGCAGGTCGCAATCGGCGAAAAACCGGCGCGCCCCGGCTTCGTCGAAGCAGAGGCGCGGATCGCGCGTGGCATAGTACGGCAGCACGAAAGCGTACATGTACTCCAGGTAGGAGTACTCGGACGCTTCGCGAAACGCCGGCGCGCGACGCAACTTCGAGCGCGGTGTCTTCAGCACGCCGGAGTCGTGACGATCCTGTGTCTGCAGGATCGTGTACTGCAAGTCCAGGCGGAAGGCGAGGCCGATCAAGAACTCTGACTCGAGCTTGGTGAACGGCAATTTCATCTCCGGCTGCAGATCGCCGTGGCTCAGATAGAGAACCTTGCCGAAAATCTCTTCGATGCGCCGAGCGCGCTCCTGCGGCGGAAAGCTCAACGGCGCGTTGTAGAACCTGTCGATCTGTTGCATCGCATATTCGAGGTTCACGGGCGGATCGAGGGCGAGATAGACATCGAACATCAAGAGCCCCTCCGCCTGGGACTTCACTTCGTCCGCGGCGATGAGCAGCGTCTGAAAGGCACCCATGGAGACGCCGGCGAGCCGCTTCGAAGTGCTGCGTCCAGGCCAACGTGCCGCGAGCATTCGATCGATCACCGTGATAGCGCGGTGCAGATCGTGAGCATCGGCGGGCGCGTAGCCCGGCAGCTCGACGGTCGAGCCATTGGCGATGAATTCCCAATTGGTCGGGTTGGAGAGCGTGACGACCGAACTCCCGCTCTTGTAGATAATCTCCGCCAGACCCAGGCTGGCATCTCCGAGCCTGTGCCCGCCAAGGCCCGCCACAAGATAGACCAGCGCTGCCGGCTTGGGCTGTAGCCACAGCGTGAACGGCAACTTCTGCTGCGCCGAGAGCTTCACGGATTGCGTGCGACCGCGTTCTGGGAAACTCTCGTCCTGCGGCTTCAGAAAGATCGAATCGAGCGTCTGTGTCGCGCCGCTCTCGTCGCTGGCCCAGGAAAAGTCCTCGATATCCAGCTCGCGGTTGAGCTTGTAGAGCACTCGCGCCGGTTCGTAGGCATCGTAGTTGGCCTCGATCAAACGTAGCGAGGGCTCGACCTGGTCGCTGCGCTCGTTGACCTCCCGGCCGACAGCGATACGCCAATCGAAGATGGAAACATCCGTGTACGTGTCGGGGATCTTGCCGAGCGAGTCGCGCAGCGTGCTCGGACCGATGATCGGCAGAAAGAGATACGTGCTGTCTTTCCAGCCCCACTTGGCAAACGTCTGGCCGAAATCCTCGGGATGAGGGTGCAGGCCCAACTTGGTCGCCGGGTCGAACAGCCCGAAAATGCCTACGGTCGTGTTGATGGCGAAGCGCTCCGTTTCTTCGTAGGCAGCCTTCCACTTCGCCTGCAGGACGCAATTGATAGCCCGCCCCGGATATTGAAAATTCGTGCCGGCCAGGGCGATGTGCTTGCGCACCGGCGCCGGCAGGACAAGCCGATACACCGCGGCCAGCGGCGCGAACAAGTATCTCATTCCCAGATAATTCACGGATGCGGACACTCGATTCGCAGGCTCGAGCGGATCCTCGACGTGGGGGAAGGGCAGCTCTTCCTGTTGAAAGTACTGCGCGCCAGGGCCGCTGTAGCGGGACCAGTCGTGACGAGACACGGTTGAGCTGCAACTTGCGCAGCAGGTGATCAGAAGCGTGGCGAGCAATCCGGCGGCAAAGTGTCGGCTCGCTCCGACGATCGTGAGCGCTTGCGGAAGCTGGGGGCGAGTCAGTGGCAGGGTGCTCGGACTCTACTCGCAAGGCGCGACGAAATCGTGCGCGAACTTCGATCGTGATCTATCTGGATGAGCAGGCATTTTTGCGTGGACATGCCGATCGCAGTCGACGCAAGCCAGGTCCAAACTAGTCTGCACGTTGTGCGCCGAACTTGGCGCGGCTCGCTTTGCGCAGTCGGCATCCCGAGCGAAGCCCGCGCGACTCTACTGGGAGCGAAGCTCGTACTACCTGCTACGGCGTATCGAGCTCCCTACTATTGCCGATGGTCGCGATCCGTGACGCGGACTAGTTTGACGTCTCATCGATCGAATGACCTTCACAACAGAGACAATCATGACCACGCAAAGCACGACAACCCCTGAAGTCAACAGTCCGACCGCGCGCCGAATCGCCGCCGAAATGCACTTGGCGGCGGATGCGGTCGAATCAACAGTGCCCGAGCTGAAGGCCAAGCTGCGCCACATGGTCGACGGCACCAAGGCGCGCGCGGCGGAGTGGAAGGGCGGCTTCCAGGAAGGAATTCGCGAGAAGCCGATCCAGTCGGTTCTCATCGCGGCGGCCGTCGGGACCGTCGTAGGTCTGCTCATCG
>JAYUOR010000216.1:0-12509 GCA_043760765.1 Planctomycetota bacterium
ACGAGGAAGGCCAGGGCGAGGGTATGCATGGCGGTTGCGAGGGTTGGCAGGTCGCGGGTCTAGCGCACAACGCCGCCCAGCGGGACTTTGCTGGCGGCAGCGAGCCGAAGGGTACGAACTCGCGCGGCTCAGCGTAACCTCAAGGGTTCCATGGCCCTCACGCCGCTGCCGATCGACGTCCGACTCGATGCCATCGCCGAGGCTCTGGCGCGCCACGGATCCCTGGTCCTGGTGGCTGAACCCGGCGCCGGCAAGACCACGCGCGTGCCGCCGGCGTTGGTGGCCCGCGGACTGGCTGGAACGCGCGGGCAGGTGGTCGTGCTGCAGCCGCGGCGCATCGCGGCGCGCACTGCGGCCATGCGCATCGCCGAAGAACACGGCGACGAAGTGGGCGGCTTCGCGGGTTACCAAGTGCGCTTCGATTCGCGCGTCAGCGCGCGCACGCGCGTGCGCGTGATCACCGAGGGCATCCTGACGCGCGAGTTGCAGGAGGATCCGTCGCTGCCCGGCGTGTCGGTGGTCGTGCTCGACGAATTTCACGAGCGCAGCCTGCACGCGGACCTTGCGCTCGCGTTGTGCGCGCAAGTGCAACGCACGCTGCGGCCCGATCTCAAGCTCGTGGTCATGTCGGCGACGCTCGAGGCCGAGCCGGTGCGCGCGTTCCTGGGCAACGCGCCACTGATCGAAGTCGAAGGCCGCGTCTTTCCGCTGGTCATCGAGCGCTGCGAAGTCGAGGAAACTCGGCCGCTTCACGTGCGCGCCGCGGCTGCGGTGCGGCGCGCGCTGGCCGAAGGCGAAGGCGACGTGTTGGTTTTCTTGCCCGGCGTCGGCGAGATCATGCGCACGCAGACAGAACTCGCCGGCCTGGCCCGCGCGCAGGATTGGCTCCTGCTTGCGCTGTACGGCGAGCAGAGCGCCGACGAACAGGATCGCGCGCTGGCTCCCGCGAGCCGGCGCAAAGTGATCCTTTCGACGAATGTGGCCGAGACTTCTCTGACCGTCCCGGGTGTGCGCGCGGTCGTCGACTGCGGACTCGCGCGCAGCGCTTCGCACGATCCCGGCCGCGGCATCGATCGCCTGGAATTGGTCCCGATCAGCCGCGCCTCGGCAACCCAGCGCGCGGGTCGCGCCGGCCGGCTCGGGCCTGGACGTGTCTATCGCATGTGGAGCGCCGCGAGTGAGACGCGCCGTCGCGAACACGAAATCCCCGAGATTCGGCGCGTCGATCTGGCCGGCGCAGCACTCGAGTTGCACGTCTGGGGCGAGCGCGACTTGAGGCAATTCGGCTGGTTCGAAGCGCCCGAGCCGGGTGCCTTGGCGCGCGCGGAGCAGTTGTTGATTCGCCTGGGCGCGCTCGATCCGACGACGCTTGCGGCGACAGCGCTCGGTGCCGAACTGGCGCGCATTCCCGCCCATCCGCGATTGGCGCGTTTGCTGCACTCCGGTGCACAGTGTGGACATCTGCGCGAAGCCGCGTTGTTCGCCGCGCTGCTCGGCGAGCGCGACATCGTGCGCCGTTCGCGCGAGCACACGGCGCGCCTTTCGAGCGGTCCGAGCGATCTGCTCGCGCGCGCCGATCTAGTCATGGGCCGCGATCACGGCGCGGGCATCGAGCTCGATCGCAATGTGGTGCGCAATGTCGAACGCGTGCAGGCCCAGCTCGAACGCTCCGCGCAGCGCGCATTCTCGCGGATTGCGAACGCGCAAGCGGCCGACGAAGAGACTCTGCTGTGGATCATTTTCACGGCCTTCCCCGATCGCGTTGCTTGTATCAACACAGCTGGCGCGCGCGACGGCCGTTTGCTCGGCGGAACCGGCATCGCCCTAGGCGACGAAAGCGTGCTGCACGACGAGCCGCTTTTTGTCGTGCTCGAAGCGGACCTTGGCGAGCGCGGCGAATTCTTGCGCGCGCGCGTGCGCCAGGCCAGTGCGATCCGGCGCGAGTGGCTCGCCGTAGTCGCGGGCGGCGCCTTTCACGTCGAAAACTCTCTCGAATGGAACACTGAGCGCGAACGCGTGATCGCCACGCGCAAGACGATGTACGAGGACCTCGTCCTCGATCAGGTCGAGACTTCGGACGTGGATCCGCACGCGGCGCTGCGCGTGGTGCTCGAAGTCGCCGCGCGCGACCCGGAGCGTGCGCTCGACTGGAGCGAGGCTGTGCAGCGTTTGTGCGCACGCATTGGCTCGCTGGCGCAGTGGATGCCGGAACTTGGAATGCCTTCGATTGACGCGGCGAGTGTAGTGAAAACGCTCGAGCCCTGGTGCGAGGGCGTGATCTCGCTTGCGAAATTGCGCGCTCTGCCCTTGGCCGAGGTCGTGCTCGCGCAACTTGACGCGCGCCAGCGCGCGGCCCTGGACAAACACGCGCCCGACGCGCTCACCACACCCGCGGGTTCGTCACGGCGACTGGAGTACTCGCCTGGAAAGCCGCCGGTCTTGGCCGTGCGTCTGCAGGAATTGTTCGGCCTCGCCGCCACGCCGACCGTCGCCTCCGGCCGCATTCCGGTCCTGCTGCACCTGCTCTCGCCCAACCATCAAGTCGTGCAAGTCACGAGCGACCTCTCGAGCTTCTGGAACACGACCTACCAACAGGTGCGCAAGGACCTGCGCGCGCGTTACCCCAAACACTCTTGGCCCGAAGACCCCTGGTCCGCCCAACCCACCGCCCGCGCCAAACGCCGCCGCCCCTAGCCCGTGCCCGGTGATCCTCCGGCGTTTATTACCGGCACGATACCCGCCCCGCTCGCAGACAATCGTGAACGAGCACCGCGTGCGTGGACGGTGCCAATGCGTCAAGCGCCGGTAATAAACGCTGGAGGATCACCGGGCATGGTCTTGCGTTCCCAAAGTACGAGCGCGGCGGCGGCGATGAGCGCGACTCCGGCGGCGATCGACAGGGCGGTGCGCGCGCTCCAGGCTTCCCAGATCCAACCCATCAAAAGGCCGGCGGGAATCGCGCAGGCACCGACGACGCCGTGGAAGAGACCGAAGGCGCGGCCGCGTGCGGACTGTGGAGCGAGGTCGCGAATCAGCGCGCGCTCGGCGGGCTCGCACAGACCGGTGTGCACGCCATAAACGGCGAAGAGCAGCCAGACCATCCAGACATCGTGGGCGAACCCCAGGCTCACGTAGCAGAGCGCGAACACGAACCAGCCCGCGGCGATCAAACGGGCGCGAGAGAAGCGATCGGCCAACTGACCGCCGACATACGTGCAACCCACGCGCGAAAAATTCAACACGGCCCACAGCAGGGGCAACGACGCCGTGGGTACTCCAATCTCACTGGCGCGCAGCAGCAAGAACGCGTCGGATGAATTCGCCAACGCAAACAGCGCGATGATCGCCAGATAACTGGGGAAGGCACCCGGCAATTTTGCGCGCACTTTGGCCGGCTCGCCCGCGATCGCGCCGGGTCTTTCGCGCGGGGCCTCGCGAACCCAGGCCACGGCGACGAGCGCGAGTACGCTGGGTAGGAGCGCGACCAGGAAGACCTGCCGAATCGTCATGCCAAGCAGCAGAAGCAGCGTCGCCAGCAGCGGCCCGAGCGCTGCGCCCGCGTGGTCCATGGCGCGGTGAAAACCGAAGGCGCGTCCCGCGTCCTCGTCGTTGACCGCGGCTGCGATCAGCGAATCGCGCGGCGCCGTGCGCAGCCCCTTGCCGATGCGATCGGTGACGCGAATCGCGAGCACGTGCAAGGGACCTGTCGCCAGCGCCAAGAGCGGCCGCACGCTACAGGGCAATCCGTAGCCGATGCTCACCAAGGGCTTCGAGCGCGGCAGGCGATCGGCGAGATAACCCGCCACGAGCTTGAAGACGCTGGCCGTCGCGTCGGCGACGCCCTCCACGATTCCCAGATACGTCGGCCCTGCTCCGAGCGAAACCACGAACACGGAGAGCAGCGGGAAGCACATCTCCGAACCGACATCGTTGAAAAAGCTCGCAAACCCCAGCGCGACCACCGCGGCCGGCAGCTTCGACTTCGCACGTATCGGGGTAGCAGACGGCTCGCTCACTCGGTCGCGGCGTCGCGAAGCAACTTGTCGATCGTGGCCTGCGCGATCGGGTGGTATCCCGGCCTAGCCTTGGCGTAGATCGCGTGGGCGCGAGAGAGTCCTTCGGGCGTCTTGGCCAATGCCGAGTACAAAGGCTTCAGGAACTTGCGCCGACCAATGGCGACGAGGAAACGTTCGAGCCGATCATAGGCCGGCGCGTACTTCGCGCGAATGGCAATCTCGAGCCACTGTGCCGCGATCTCGGCGTTCTTGCTCTCGGTCAGCTTGTAGGTCGCGTCCAACGCCGCCAGATCCTGGCTCGAAATCGTCGTCGGCAATTTCTGCATGAAGTGCAACCATTCCGCGGTGTTCCAGCGTTTCGCGCTGTCCGGCAGCGCGCGCGCCACGCCGGCGGCGAACGACTGCGCGGCCGCCGTCGGCTCGGCAAAAACACTCGCGTCGAAATCAGGCGCGTCCGTGCGCAGTCCTTCGGCGTTGATCCACTCGTCGATGTGGAAGGCCTTTGCCTTGGCGGCGTCGCCGCCACACAGGCGCGCCACGATGAAACGCGAAAACTGCGCGGTCGTCACCGGCTGGAAAGCGTGCTCGTCGAACCAGGCGCGCAGGAAAGGATCGAATTTCTCGCGGCCGACCGCGCGCTCGAGTTCGGTCAGGAAAAGGCAGCCTTTCTCGTAGGCGACGTCGGTCAGCCCGTCGTCGGGATCGCGGCCGGCCAGATCCAGGAAGAGACGCGTATCGGCGCTCGGAAGCTCCGCCATCGTCTGCGCCAGATCCGCGCGGCCGAGCAAGGAATCCTGCGTCGCCGCGCGCTTTCCGTAGATGCGTTCGACAATGCGCCGCTCGAGATAGACCGTGAAACCCTCGTTGAGCCAGAAGTCGCGCCAGGTCGCGTTGGTGACCAGATTCCCAGACCAGGAATGCGCGAGCTCATGGGCGATCACGTTGACCAGCGACTTGTCTCCGGCAAGCAAAGTCGGCGTCGCGAAAGTCATGCACGGATTTTCCATGCCGCCGAAAGGAAAGCTCGGCGGCAGCACGAGCACGTCGTAACGGCCAAAGCGATACGGACCGAACATGCTCTCGACCGCGTCGATCATGCTCTCGAGATCTTCGAATTCCTTGGCAGCGCCGTCGACGACCGAGGGCTCCGACCAAATGCCGGTGCGCGGGCCGATGGGGCGGAACTCGAGTTCCCCCACCGCGATCGCCATCAGGTACACGGGTATCGCGCGCGACTGCTCGAAGCGGAACACACCGCGTTCACCGGCGCGCGAACGGTTTTCCGCGGACATGACCGGCACAAGCCCGTTGTTCACGCGCACGACGGCGTTGTAGGTGATGCGAACGCCCGGCGAGTCCTGACAGGGCAAGATCGTGCGCGCGTGGATCGCCTGTGCCTGACTGAAAAGATACGGAGCACGTTTGCCGGCAGTCTGCGCGGGCGAGAGCCACTGCAGTCCGGAGCCTTGCTCCGTCGTGTGATAGCGCACCACGATCTTGTCGACTCCGCGCGGCAGCTCGACGGTGAGCGGCGAGCCGAAAATGGCGTCGCGCCTGCCGAGGTTGTACTGCAGCGCCTTGCCCGCGCTGTCGCTGATCGATTCGATCGCGAGGTCGCGCGTGTCGAGCACGGCACTCGTTGCACCCGGCGCGAGTGCCAGCGTCAACGTTGCGCTGCCGCGGATCTCGCGCCGCTCGAAATCAACGTCCCAGTCCAGGTCGATATGCGTCGTGCGCGCCTCGAGCGGCCGAGCGTAGGAGTGGGCATCGCGCCGCTCGGAGGCCGGAGCGGAATCGGCGACGGAACTGGCCGTAAAGTTCATCGGATCGGGCATGCTCGAGCAAGCAGCGGCGGTAAGTGAGAAGACGACTGCGACAATGCGCATGCCGACCAAGTTACGCGCCGCCCCGCCCGCGCACCACCGATACCGTACCAGGATCGAGTTCGGCGGCCCGCGACGCGCGCATCGGAGGCCGCTGAAGTCGAACCTGGTACCGAATCGGCGCCCTGCCGCTCGAATCCGGTCATTTGCCCAGTTCGTCGAGGGTCTGCATGACGACGTCCTTGACGTTCGCGTTGTCTTTGTGCTTCTCGAGCAGCAGCACGAGCTTGGGATAGCACGAGCGCGCCTTGAGCGCCCGTAGTGCCTTGACCGCGCCGATCACGACATCCGGATTGGCGTTGTCGAGCAGCGGGATCAATTCTCCGATCGTCTTCTGCTTCTGGGCATCGGAATTTCGCCACTCGTTGAAGTCCTTCACACGTTGCTGTTCGCTCTTGAATCTCTCGAACACCGTGCCAGCAGTTTGGCGCACACGCTCGTTCGGATCGCGCAGCGCGCCACCAATCAGGTCGAGCGCAGGCTCGAAGAGATCCTGCCCAAAGCGCTGGATCACCCGCATGCGTGTGTCGAAGGCCGACGCATCAAGTTCGGCGTAGTGCTTCATGAGCACTTCACATCCCGCAGGCCCGGGCACGGCCCCGGTGACCAGCGCCATCAACCTCTCGGAGGCCTGCGGCGTCCAGAGCGCATTGACGACTTCGAGCAGCTCATCGGACTTGGGTTTGTCTACGATCGACTGGAAAGCCGGGCAAAAATTCTGAGGCGCATAAGCCTTGATGCCGAGCAGGAGCTCGAGAACAGTTCGAATCCGCTGGGGGTCCTTCGCCGTCAGACGCCGAATGGCCGTGATGGTATTTCCGTCCAGATCGCTGGTCGCCATCGTCGCCGTCAACTCGGGCAACACCTTGGCATCGCCGCTCGCACCCAAGCCGCGAATGGCGTAGGTCGTGAAATTTGCCTCGCCGCTGGCCGCCATCTCGCGCAGCAAGTCGAGAAATCCCGACTCGAACTTCGGCAATCTTGCGATGGCTGCGTCGGTGTTCGTGTTCGCTTCCAGCCAGCCGACGACGACACTCTGGAGATAGATTCGTCGCGCTGCGGGAGGCAGGACTTTTGCACCCTTCGCGATCTCAACCGAAGTTAGTTCGCCCCTCGCCAGAGCCTCGAGGCAGGAGCGAAGTGAGTTGTGGACCCACTCGCCCATCCCGTTGTTGGTTTGGACCCCACGAACAGGAACAGGCGCTTTCGCAAAGGCGGCCACCACGGCGGCAAAATCAGCAGGTCCTGAGCGGCCTAGGATTCGGCCGATTGGAGCCACGAGCGGACTCATGTCCTCCGCGGTCGTGCGCTCGATCAGCAGTGCCAGAGAGGACGCACTTCCCACAGCCTCCAGCGTGCTCATCGCCGCTCTTGTCGGGAAAGAGTCCGGCGCAGCTCTGATGGCGTCCTCGATGCGCTTTGCGAGCAGCGGATCCAAGGGCTTCCAAGTGTCGCAGACTCCCTTCTGCAAGAGATCCATTGCGGCGTTGCGGACGGTATATTCGGTTTGAGAACCAGCCACCGCGATCAGTGCGTCAATCGCCGCCGCGTCGGGTCGAAAGTTCTTCGACCTCTTCAAGGACTCGAGCGCATTGGAACGCACCGCGGCCAGTAGATTCGGGCTCGCCGCGATACGCAGCAGTTCGTCTGGACGATGCTCGATCATCCAGCCGAGCGCCGCAAGATTTCCGCTGCGCGCGAAGGGCGACAACACCTCGAAGAGTTTGGGGTCCGTGCCCTTCGAGAGCCGCTCGATCGCCTGATCGCGCACGGCCTCCGCGGGGTCCTTCAGCGCCTTCAGCAGGACGGCACGATGGCGATCGGGGCTTGCGTAGTGCGCGACAGCACGGCGCACGATTGGATCCGGCGAGGAGAGCAGCTTTTCCAACGCGGCCACACCTTCTGGCGCGCTCATCTGCGCGAGCGCGCGAACGTACAGGGGAGGATTGCCGCCGCCGACATTCAAATTGCACAGATCGTATGGAGCCCCGATCGCCTTCTCGAGCCAGGGCACGGCGATCGCGCCCAGCAGCGAGATGTCCTCGTAAGCCTCGACGATTTCTTCCGTTTCCGGGCCGAACACTTCGAGGTTGTGCAGGCGCTCGGCAAGGCGACAGATCATTGGATCGCTGTCGCTCGGCTTGACCGCGGGTGCAATTCCTGCCTGGCGCGCCTGTGCTTGCGCGCGAAAAGTCTTGACCTGAGCAATAACGTCTTCGTTCTTGGAACTGATCGCCTTCTCGAGCGCGCGATCGTAAAGCTCGATGGCCTTGGCGAAATCGCGATCCTGTTCCTCGGCCTTCTTCGCCTGCTCGACGAGCGACATCGCCGTCAGGTCCGGCCGCGCATCCAGATGCGGTTTCGGATCCTGGCCGCGCGCGGGTTGAACGATGGTGCAAAGCAGAAATGCGGCAATCGACGCGCGCTGAATGAATCGGTTCATAGCTCTTTCCCTGGTTGAATGGCAGTTCCACGACAGCCATGAGACGCCGCGCCGGCTTCGAACTTGTCACGCTCGCGAGCGGGACTTGTCAAAGCTTGTCAAAGCGCTCGCCGGGGCTCAGATTTCGAGCCGATAGCCTACTCCAAATGCGGTCAGCAGATGTCGCGGCTCCGCCGGATTGCTCTCGACTTTCTGGCGCAACTTGACCATGTGCTGATCGACCGTGCGCGTAGTCGGAAAGCGCTCGTGGCCCCAGACCTCGGTCAAGAAACGTTCGCGGGAAACCGGCCGGCCGCGCTCGCGCCAAAGCAATTTCAACATGTCGATCTCGCGCAGGCTGAGCTCGTGCACTTCGCGTCCGCGCTCGACGCGCATGCGTTTCAAGTCGATGTGCGCGGAACCGAGTTCAAACACTTCGGGCACATCGCTCGCGCGCCCGCGCAGTCTGGCGCGAATGCGCGCGAGCAGCTCCGCCAAACTGAACGGCTTCGTGACGTAGTCGTCGGCGCCGAGGTCGAAACCGTGCACCTTGTCGATCTCCTGACCTTTCGCGGTCAGCAAAATCACCGGCACGCTGCGGCCTTCGTCACGCAACACGCGCAGCACATCGAAGCCTGAGCGCTTGGGCAACATGACGTCGAGCAGGATCAGATCCGGCGGTGACTTGTGCACCGCCGCGATCGCGCCGTCGCCGTCAACAGCGCTGTGCACGGCATAGCCTTCCTTGGCGAGCGCGTACTCGAGGCCGGCCAGCATCGAGGCTTCGTCCTCGACCACTAGAATCGTCTGCTTGGTCGTCATGGACTCTGCTCCATAGCGATCGGGAGGACCAACGTGAAGCAGCTACCCCCGCCCTCGCGCGCTTCGCAAGTCGCGCGGCCGCCGTGGGCCGCGGCGATCTTTGCGACCAGGGCGAGTCCGAGACCTGCGCCCGGCCGGTCGCGCGTCAATTCGTTCCCGACGCGGCGGAAGGCTTCGAAAATTCGCTCGCGCTCTGCTTCGGGCACACCGCGGCCGCGATCGAGCACCGAAATCGCCACGAACAGATCGGCGCGGCGCGCGACTTCGACCTCGATCGTGTGCGGCCGCTCGCTGTACTTGATCGCGTTGTCGAGCAGATTGACCAGTGCGCGGGTCAGCGCGTCGCTGTCGCCGCGCACACGAATCCCATCGGCACTTGGCGCCCACTTGATTTCGAAGCCGCGCTCGCGCGCATACTCCCTGACGATTGCGACCGCCGCCGCGCAGATCGAGTCCACGCCCGTGAAAGTCGTGGCCGGTCCGCCATGCTCGATGCGCGCAAGGTCGAGCACCGAATCGACGAGCCGGGCGAGTCGATCAGATTCCAACACCGTGCGCGCACCGAACTCGCGCACCTTCACGGGTTCGACATCGCCGCGCTCGAGCATCTCAGCGAACAGTCGGATCGCCGCCAGCGGAGTTTTCAATTCATGCGTAACCGCTGCGACAAAGGCCTCGCGGCCACGCGCCGCTTCGACCTCGCGCGCGACCCCGCGCAACGTGAGCCAGGCACCGATCGCTGCGGTCAGGATCGCCAAACCGACAAGTCCCGCCGTCCACTGAAAGCGCATGCGCTCGCTTGCTGCAAAGCTCGCTACGTCGCCTCCGCGGACGGCGACGACGAAAGCCTGGAACGGCGCCTTGAGTTCGAGCCGAGCGACGCTTTCCGCCCCCCCACCGTCCTGCCTGTCGATCGTGGTCACGAAGCCGAGGCTGCGAACGGTAGCGTCCTGTTGCGAGACGTTGAGCGCGCGCTCGAAAGCCCAATCGAGTTCGAGCGCCCCCCCGCTCCACTCGTCGCCGGCCCGCGCGAGCGCGACGAGGAACTCGCCGTCGCCAGGGCACGCCGGAGCGATCGGCGCTTCCATCGAGCGCGGATTCGCCGCAGGAATCGGCGGCACGATCGCCTTGAAGATCGCGCTGGCCCCCGGCGCACCCTGCGCTACCCAATCCGTCGCGCCGCGGCGCGCACTCGACATCCAGACGCGCAGGCGTGCGCGTGCTGCGTCGAAGGCGTCGGCCTCTGCAAGAAGTTGGGAGTATTCCTCGCTCGAGCTCGAGGTCTTCCAGCCGAGGTACGCGCGCAACTGGCGCATGAATTCCGCGGTCGCCGTCTCTTCGAGCGCGCAGTAGTCGTTTGCGGCATCCGTGTACAGTCTGATTCCATATGCGAGCGGATCGGTCTCGCTCTCGAGCAGCGCGTAGCGTGCTACGAGGCTGCGCAGCAAGCCGCGGCTGTTGCGTTGCGTCGGAAAGCGCGCGATCAAGTCGCGTCGCGCGGCCTGCGCGTCGTCCTTTTGGTCGTTGCGGTCCAGCAGAGCCGCGCGTGTGTCCAGAGCCCAAGCGATCATGTTCGCCTCCGTGCTTTTCGCTGCGATCTCCTCCAGTCGAGAGAACGCATTCACCAGATCGCCTTGAGCCTGCAGACGATCGATCTCGCCCTCGAGCGCGGCGGAGAGTGCCGGATCGTCGTCCGCCGCTTTGCGCTGCGGGACCAGTGACTCGCCGAGCCACGTTCCGTCTGCTGCGTAACGCAATGTCAGCGGCTCAAGCGCTCCACGCGCTTCTGCTGCCTTCAGATCGACGAGCACGCGCTCGAGTTCGGCTTCGACCGCCTGCGAGATTACCTCGGCTTGGGATCGATAGCGCTCCGCCACGCGCTCGGACTCCTGGCGCAGCGAACCCAGGCCGATCCACGCCAACAGGAGTGTCGGTACGAGGAATGCTGCGACCAGCGCCAGGGTCAGGGAACGTCGTGACACGCATGGAGCGTTACGCGCAGGTACAAGTCCGTCAATCGCGCTCTCCCCCGGTGCTGCCAGTCTCTACACTCTGACCGTCCGAGGCAGGCGCAGCTCTCCTGGGAATCCGTCGCCGGATCCGGCTGTCGCGTGTCGCTGTCCGTGCGTGGGGCGGTCTGCTCCACGGACCGTGTCGAAGGAGAAAGCATGCGATTCAACCCGAGGTCAAGAAACCTCCGGCTGATGCTGGCAGCTCTGGCGCTTTGTATCGCGCCAGCCTGGCTTGCCGGGCAACAGCCCAAGCCGGTGGAACCGGCACAGAAGATCGAACAGCTCAAGCAGAGCTTCGAAGAAAAGTCGTCCGACTTCATGAAGAAGTTCAAACAGAAGATGGACGAGGCCGAGAGCGGCAAGCTCTATGAGCAGTACCAGGCGATGGTGAAGCAGGCAGTCGCCGATGCGCGAGCGATCGCGGAAGCGGCAGCCGGCAGCGAGGCCGCGGCCGAGGCCTGGGGCTTCGTTCTGTCGAACGCGCCTCGAGCAGGCGACATGCCGCTGGCTGGAAAGGCGGTCGACATCCTGATCGAGAAGCACCTCGCCTCGCCGGCCTGGAAGGAGCTCGCGCCGATGATCGGCAGCCTGTCGGGTATGAGCCTGGGCGAAGAGAAGGCCGACGCTGTCTTGCACACTCTGATGGAGAAGTCGCCGCACAAGGTCGTACAGGCCGCTGCGATGTTCGCGATCGGCATGCAGCTCGTGGAGCAGACCGATGACTTGAAGCACACCGAAGGACTCGCGCTGATCGAGCGCGTCGCGAAGGAATTCGCTGACGTCAAGGAAGCCAAGGAATACGTCAAGCGCGCCGAGGGCACGATGTTCCGGCTCGAAAGACTGCAGCCGGGCATGCCGGTTCCGGACTTCGACGCCTCCGATGAAAACGGCGTGAAGTTCAAACTGTCCGACTACAAGGGCAAGGTCGTCCTGATCGACTTTTGGGGATTCTGGTGAGGCCCTTGTGTGGCCATGCTGCCACACGAAAAGGCGCTCGTGCAGCGCCTCGCCAACGAACCCTTTGCTCTGCTTGGAATGAACACGGACTCGGACAGCGTTGAAAATCTGAACAAGCGATTCAAGACCGAGGGGCTCAGCTGGCGTCACGCCATGTTGGGATCCACGAACAAGGCCGAGATCCCGACCAAGTGGAACGTGCAGGGCTATCCGACGCTGTATCTCGTCGATGCCAAGGGCGTGATCCGCAAGTACTGGCTCGGCGGCCCCGAGCCCGAGGAAATGAACAAGGAAATCGACGCGCTGATCGCGGAAGCGAACGCGAAGAAGTAACGGCACTCGGTGCCCGGTAATCCACCGGCGTTTATTACCGACGCCGTACGTCTCGCGCGTGAAT
>JAYUOR010000217.1:0-4530 GCA_043760765.1 Planctomycetota bacterium
GCGCGGACGCGCGCACCGAAGGTCGAGGTGTCGCAGAACTTGCAGTGGAACGGACAGCCGCGCGAAGCAGCGATCGTCGCCACAGGCCCGCGCGGGAAATCGAAGATCGCCGGCGGATAGGCGCGCGGGAAATCCGGCAGGAGATCCCAGGCGGGCATCGGCAGCTCGTCGAGCTCCTTGCGGATCGGCTGAGAAACGTTGACGCGGACTTCTTCGCCCGCGCGCCACATCAAGCCGGCGATCGAGGCCAGATCGGTTTTTTTCTCGAGCGCGTCGAGCAACTCGATCAAGGCCCACTCGCCCTCGCCGACCACGGCGAAGTCGAAATCGAGGAAGCGCTCCATGGTCTCGCGGCCCATGGATGAAATGTGCGGCCCGCCGACGACGATCGTGACGTCGGGCAGCGCGCGCTTGATGCCGCGCGCGATGTTGACCGACGACCAGACGCCGACCGTGAACAGCGTGATGCCGACCACCGTCGGAGCACTCTCGACCACGCGGCGCACGACAGCCGCTTCGTCGAGGGCTTGCGCGTCGCTCTCGAGGATCAGCGGCGTCCAGCCGTGCTCGCGCGCAACCGAGGCGAGGTGCAGGAGCCCCAGGGATGGCGAGCGATTGGTGACGTGGCGGACGAATTCGTAGCCGGGAGCGATGCGCTCGTAGGGCGGATTCACCAGCGTGAGGCGGCGCTGCATGGGCTGAAGTCTAGCCAGGGGCATCGCCGGTCAATACCTGTCAGGGCAAAACCGGCAGTTTCAATGTCGCCGTGTCCGCCTTGCGCGCTCGTTCGGGCAGCGCCGTGCCGATTCGACGCAACACCTTGAGCGCCGTCGCGCGATAGCCGGTCAATTTTCCGCCGTAGATGGAGACTCGCCGCACGGAGTCCGGATCGTCGACGGCGAGTTCAACCTCGCGCGTTCTGGAAAAGGCGCTCGATTCGCCGCGCGGAAGCACGCGCAGGCCGGCCCAGGCCTTGATAAAGGTCGCGGGGTGCGCAGGGAAATAGCGCTCCAGGCACAGGCCGAGGTATTCGACTTCCGCCGCGCTGGGTTCGATCGCATCGGGCGCGCCCGACCAAGCCGTTTCGGTCGTGCCAATCAACGTGTGTCCCTTCCAGGGCATCACGAAAACCGCGCGACGGTCGCCCGGGGCTTCGACGTAGTAGATGCCGCGCGCGAGCGCGCCTTCGACTTCGAGGTGCGTTCCGCCGACGAGTTCCACCGCGGGCTGGGCACCGACCGGCGTGCAGCGCGCCTGCATCGAGGAGTTCCACGCTCCGCCGGCGAGCACGATCGCACTTGCGCTGCATTCTTGGACCGCGGCGCCTTCGCTCCAGTGCACCGTGTACGTGTCGCCGTCGCGCTGGGCCGATAGCCAGCGCGCGGGCAAGCGCAACTGGCAGCCCATGTCGATCGCGGACCGGACTACCGCGCGGGTCAGCGCCGCATCGTCGGTCTGGCCGTCGCGGTAGCGGAAGACTGCTTGCAGACTCTCTGTCGTGAGGCCGTCGAGCCCTGCCCATTCGCTGCGCGGCAGCACCCTGAAACGCGAGTTGCGTCCGAAGCCGCCGAGCAGCGAGTACAGCGAAAGGCCGGCGCGCAACTGCCACGGCCGGCGCGTCGTGTGCCGATAGACCGGGACATGAAAGTCGATCAAGTGCACCAGATGCGGCGCAATTTCGAGCAGGATTTGCCGCTCGGCGAGCGACTCGCGTACCAGGCCGAACTTGGCGCCTTCCAGGTAGCGCAGGCCGCCGTGGATCAATTTGCTCGAACGGCTGGAGGTACCCCAGGCGATTGCGCGTTCCTCGAGAAGGAGCACGCGCTGGCCCGCGGCGGCGGCGGCTTGGGCGACCCCGGCGCCGTGGATTCCGGCGCCGACGACGACCAGGTCGAACTCGCTCAATGCCAGGCCTCGCCTACGGCCAGGGTCGCTGGTCCAAGCGCGGACGCCATCTCCGCATAGTCGAAGGTCTCGACGAAGCGCACGCCGCGCGCGGAAAGCACGCGAGCCAACGCCGGATCGGAGACTTCATAGACCGCGACCTGCGCGTCCGGCACGGTCAGCGCGCCTGAGAAAGGCAGGCCGTAAACATCCGTGAAGACGTATTCGGGGCGCAGCAGCGCGAGCATTTCCGTGCGCGTCTCCGCGAAGGTCTCGTAGACCGCGCCCAGCGACAGGCTGCAGGATCGGCGCGCTTCGAGCAGTGCATGAATGTTGAACGAGATCAGCGCGCAGCGTGAGCGCACGGGTTCGAGCAGCGGCAGCACGCTCTTCAAGACGGCGCGCGTGCCGTGCAGCTCGAGGGTGTTGCGTTTGAGCTCGACGAAGGCGAACGCATCGCGGCGGCGCAGCAGGAGTTCGACGAGGTCCGAAAGGTGGGCGACCGGTTCGTCTTGGAACTTCGCGCCGAAGCGGCCGGGTTCCGCGGCGCGCAACTCGCGCACCGCAGTGGCGTTCAGATCGCCGATGGACCCAGGGCGGCCGCAGACGCGCTGCAGCGTGCGGTCGTGGAACAGGAAGGGCTCGCGATCCTTGGAGAGCTGGACGTCGACCTCGACGAAAAGCGCGCCGAAGTCCAACGCCGACGCAATCGCCGCCCGTGTGTTTTCGGGACAGACGGCGGTATGTCCGCGGTGTGCGATCAGATGGGGGGTTGCCATCGACGCCGCCAGTATACTGGCGGCATGGATTCTTACTCGCCGACTGCTCAGGACCGTTTCAGCTTTGGCCTTTGGACCGTGGGCAACCCCGGCCGCGACCCCTTCGGGGAACCCGTGCGCGCCGTGGTGGCCCCCGAGCGCATCGTTTCCAAGCTCGCCGAATGCGGTGCCTGGGGCGTCAATCTACACGATGACGATCTTGTTCCCTTTGGCTCGTCGGCGAAGGTCCGCGATGGGATCGTCGCGGGCTTCAAGCGCGCACTGGAGGAGCACGGCATGTGCGTGCCGATGGCGACGACCAACCTGTTCACCCAGCCTGTCTTCAAGGACGGCGCGTTCACCTCCAATGACCCTCGCGTGCGCGCCTTCGCCCTGGCCAAGACCATGCGCGCCATCGATCTGGGCGTTGAACTCGGCGCGCGCATCTTCGTCTTCTGGGGCGGCCGCGAAGGCACCGAAGCCGACGCCTGCCGCGACCCGCGCACGGCGATCGCGCGCATGCGCGAGGGGCTGAACTTTTTGTGCGAATACGTTCGCGATCAGCGCTACGACATGCGCTTCGCGCTCGAAGCCAAACCCAACGAGCCGCGCGGCGACATCTACATGCCGACCACGGGTCACATGTTGCACTTCATCTCGACTCTGGCGCACGAAGCCATGGTCGGTGTCAATCCGGAAGTCGCGCACGAAACCATGTCCGGCCTGTCGATGGCGCACGCGGTCGCGCAAGCCATGGAAGCGGGCAAGTTGTTCCACATCGACTTGAACGCGCAGCGCATCGGTCGCTACGACCAGGATTTTCGTTTCGGTTCGGAGGATCTGCGCCAGGCCTTCTTGCTCGTGCGTCTGCTCGAAGGCACGGCAGGCGGAGCGCGCTATGAAGGTCCGTTGCATTTCGACAGCCACGCCTACCGCACCGAGGACGACGAAGGAGTTTGGGAATTCGCGCGCGGTTCGATGCGCACCTACAAGATCCTGCGCGAGCGCGCGCAGAGCTTCGACAGCGATCTGCGCGTGAAAGCGATCATCGCCGAGCGCCACGACGCCAGGCTAGAAGCGCTTTCGCGCGGCTACACGCGCGCCAAGGCCGACGCGCTCAAGGCCGAAAACCAGGACGTCGCGGCGATCGCGAAAGAGGGCCTTGGCTACGAGAAACTCGACCAGTTGATGGTCGAGCACATGCTCGGCGTGCACTGACCCTGAGCCATGCACAGCGCAAGCGGTCTGTTCGCCGGCTTCGACGTCGGCACGCAGGGACTCAAGGGCTTGTTGATCGACGCTGATTCCAAGCGCGTGATCGCGCGCGCATCACAGTGCTACGGCCTGATTCCCGACTTGCCCGCGGGCGCGGCGGAGCAGCATCCCGACACCTGGATCGAAGCGCTCGGAAAAGTCGGAAAACGGCTGTTTTCCGAGCCCGGCGTCGAAGTCGCGCGCCTTTCCGGCATCGGCATCAGCGGCCAGCAGCACGGCTTGGTGGTGCTCGATTCGAGCGACCGGCCGCTGCGGGCCGCGAAATTGTGGTGCGACACACAGACCGCCGACGAGGCGCGCGAACTTTCGCAGAAGCTGGGCCGCTCCCTGCCCACGGGCTTTACGGCTTCCAAAGTGCTGTGGCTTGCGCGACACGAGCCCGAGATCTGGAAGCGCGTGCGCCGCGTGCTGCTGCCGCACGACTACGTCAACCTGGTGCTCAGCGGCAGCGCCTGGTGTGAAGCTGGCGATGCGTCGGGCACAGGTTGGTTCGATGCGCGCCTGCGCGCGGTCGACTCGGCGGCGTGCAGTGCGATTGACTCGCGCCTGGAGGATTGCCTCGCTCCCCTGGTGGGAGCGGGAGAGATCGCCGGACGACTTTCGGCGCGCGGCG
>JAYUOR010000218.1:0-4528 GCA_043760765.1 Planctomycetota bacterium
TGCTCGAAAAATCACCGCATCCTGAGGTCAAGGCGTCGAGCTTGTTCACGCTGGGCCAGGTATGCTGCGGGAAGAAATCCAGCGACGTGCAAAAAGCCAAGGGGCGCAAGTGCTTCGAACGTCTGATCGCCGAGTTCGGCGCACTCAAGAGCTATCAAGGCACCTACAAGGAAGCCGCCGAATCGTTCTTGTTCGAGCTCGATCACCTGCAGATCGGCATGCAGGCACCCGACTTCGAGACTATCGACGAAAACGGCACGAAGTTCAAACTCTCCGATTACCGCGGCAAGGTCATGGTGATCGACTTCTGGGGGAATTGGTGAGGCCCCTGCGTGGCGATGATTCCCCACGAAAAGACGCTCGTGAAGCGTTTGGAAAAGGAACCTTTTGCACTGGTCGGCATCAACAGCGACGGAACCGCTGACGTTCTGCGCAAGATCCTGAAGGAGCGCGAGATCAACTGGCGCCAGGCCGTCGACGAATCCACCGAGGGCCCGCTGGCTTCGCGCTGGAACGTGTCCGGCTGGCCGACGATCTACGTTCTCGACGCCAAGGGCGTGATCCGCTATCGCGACGTGCGCGAGAAGGAAATGGACGATGCTGTCGATGCGCTGCTCGCGGAGATGAAAGCGGCCAAGTAGCGCGCGAGTCCGAAGTTCGACATGCGGCCGTGTCCGAGAAATCGGGCTCGGCCGCACTCGTCACATCGCCACGCGCCGCTTGCGTGACTCGCTTGGATCAGGCGAATCCTCTCCCCGCGGTCGTCGGGTCCGGAACCACAGCGCCGAATCCGCCAGCGGAATTGCGGCGCAGTCCAATCGTTACCAGCAGCCGCAAAAGCACCGAACCGAACCACTTCGGCCGGGCCACGCGCATCGGCACGGGCAACGGCGGCGTGGCGGCGAGGTTCAGTGCCAGGATCGTGAGGCCCGACTTCTGCCAGCGCAGCAGCACGTGTGCGAGATCCCCGGGCGGCTCGCTGACGCCATCCTGCACGACCACGATGTTCCGGATCGAGCGCGCAAGCAACGCGCTGGCCGAAGGAAAGTCCTGGGGGAAGACTTGCCAGCGGTTGTCGATGCGCAGAGGCGCCACTGTGCCCGACATGCGCCGTGAGTCCAGTACGAACGCAGGTGAAGCCTCGGCGTGCAGACGCGCGGCGGCAAGCTCGTCGATGCCAAACTCGAGCCCCGCACGCGTGGTTCCACTCGCCACGACGGCGTTGGGCCCCGGGCACGAGTTGAAGAGCGGAACCGGCCGACAACCCTGAGCCGCGCATTCCAGAGCCATCGCGAGCGCCAGCGGTCCCGGCAGATCGAGCACGAGCGCGGTATCGCCCGCTCTCGGTGGCGTCCAGCGGCCGCGCGCTTGCCGCACAGCGTCGCCCCAATCCGCGCTGTCGGACGCGGCCGGCGTGTGCGCCGCGGCGAAGAGCACGGGTTTGACCCAGGGCGACCAGATGGCATCCGCGGGCGCCCAGCGTTCGAAGAGTTCTCGTCCGTTCATGCTTTCACCAACACCGCGATTTCCTGGGCGCGCGCGTCGATCAGCGGTCGGCGCGCGACTCGGCCGTAAACGCCCGCGCGACGACCGTCGATCACCTACACGCCCAGGCAGGGGTAGAGCTGCTCGCCCGCGCATTCGATCGCAACGGCTTCGAAGCGTCGTTGGGCAGCCCAGTGCGACGGGAACCAGCGCGCCGAGCTCTCGATCGCGCGCCATTCGCGCGGCTCGACGATGTCGCGCATTCCGATCCCGTCGCCGACGCGGCCGAGCGCGGGCTTGACCAGCCACTCGTTGTCTTTGCGTCAGGCGACGTCGCGCGGCGAGCGAATCTGTGGCAGCAGTGCACGCCACGTCTCGAGTCGTGTCGGTCGTTCCGAGCGTAGGCCACTGGGATGAAGTCCTGCGAATGCCACGCGCTGATTTCGCAGGAGCGAATCTGCTAGCGCTGGATGCTCGCCGCGGCGACGAGCCTGTCGATCACCCGACCTCGGGCGCGACGAGCGGGCGCAAAGCGAACGGTAACCAGCCATGCATCTCGTTCGACAGACGCGCCTTCGGTGATGGCACGCGGGCTCGGTGTCGCGTGACTGTGACAGAGCGCGAGTGGCGTGCATCAGGGCTGCCCGAATCTGCGGCAAGATCGCGCGAAGCTGAGCTGGAAGCTCCGCTGGAACTCATCGATGATGCCTGCGGCACGAATTGAACTTTTGCGCAGTCGCTCCGCGATGACTGCGGACCCATTCACTCAGGGGTCGGACTTGTTCAGCACAGGTGTTCCTCAGGACTTCGCCTGCTTCGAGGGTTTCGACCTACCGGAACTGTTGAGGGCAACCGCTTGACGAACGAGCGCCTTGAAAGCGGACGGGTCAACTTCTTCTCCCTCGTGGATGTCGATCGCGCGACGAGTGTTTCCTTCGAGACTAGAGTTGAAGAGCCGGGCCGGATCTTTCAGAGACGCGCCCTTGGCGAAGGTGAGCTCTACGACCTTCTTGTAGCACTCGCCGGTGCAGAGGATGCCGTCGTGCGACCAAACCGGAGTGCCCATCCACTTCCGCTCCTCGACGATGTCCGGGGCCGCTGCCCTGATGAGCGTGCGCATTCTTCCGAGGGTTTTTCCGCGCCAGTCCGCGAGCTCGGCGATTCTCTTCGAGATGAGATCGGTTGCCGTTTGGCCTTCGTTTGCGCGCGACTTCTTCATGTTCTGATCCTGGAAGTTCCGGGCAAACTGCCTCGAGCTCGAGCAGGCTCATCAGCGCAGCGTAGCTTCGCAACGAGCCCGAGCAGCACGAACGATGCGAGCCAGAGCCAGTAGCCCGCGCGCATCTCAGCCGGCGATGCCAAGTCAATGATCCAAAACGTGTTGATCGCAGCGCTGGCAAATAGAAGCCGGGCCCAGAGCTTGGACGATGCCGCGGAACGGTGGGCGAGTCGCGCGAAGCCCGCAACGAACGCGATGTTTGTCAGACCTGAGCAGACAGAGAAAAACGCTTGCAGACCGTTGCCATGAAATCCGCCGCCCCCGAAGCCGCCCCACAGCGGAGAAAGAGACAGGCTCAGCGCTTGCCATCCTGGAATCGTCCCATCAGCGAGCGTGTCGCCGTCCTTGGCCACCTGCACGAACCACGCAAGCGCAAGGACCGTCCAAACGACCCATGCTGCCGCGCGTCTCATGCTGACTCCCGATTTGAAGTGCCGAACCTCACGCGAAATGCCTGCCGCGTTCGAGGGTCGAGGGGCAGGCTCGGGATCGACATGATCGAGGCTGCGTAGCGTGGACTTTCCGTGGCGGCTGAGTTCGACGGAGCGCGCGGGATCACCGAAGCAACCTTGCTGCAGTTGCGAGGAGCTTCGCCATGAACCAAGCGGGGCGTGGCCCGTCGAGCTGCTGCGCAGTGTTGCCTCGGCCCAAAGCTCCTCGCCGTGCGAAAGAAGCAAGCCTCGCGGGCAGGGATACTTGAACACGAGGCTGGTCGGACGCGCGAACGCCTCTGCCATGATCAACGAGGATCCGGCGCCGGTTCTCCGCGGAATTCCTTCCCGGCCCCGTAGCGAGGATCGAGCCGATAGTCCTTCCGCAACAGACTCTTGAGGCGCCAACCCAACACCTGTGTGAGGGGCACCATCTTCTTGGCGTGCACCGTGGACATACGCGCCATGAGCAGCGGGTGCACCACGGAGAAACGTCTCGCGTCCGTGCGCTCGAAGGCCTCGCGCAGTACCGCGCTTTGTTGCAAAGCCTCCTCGGCTGCGTACAACAAGGCGTTCTGCGCGTACCAGGGAGCCACCTCTAGATTGCTCCAGACCCTGCCTCGAATGCAGTCGATGGCGCGGTAAGAGCAGCGAGCGAACAGGGCCACCCAGTAGTCCTGCCACTGCTCGTTGACGTGCCGCGTCCCGCCCTGAAAAGGCACCGCAGCCGAGAACAGCACCAAGGGCGCGAGGCGCGTCAGTGACTCGACGAAGGCCGCGGCCGAGGCCTCGGGCAGGTGCTCGGCCACTTCCAAGGATAGGGCCAGGTCGTAGCGGCGCGGAAGGCGAAACGGTTCCTCGAGGTTGAGCGCAAGGAAGCAACTCCGCGGAATCCGTAGCCGCGCCGGATCGACATGTGGGCCATCGACTCCGAGCACATCCTCGATGCCGAGCTCGCGGAACGCGCTCAGCCACGCGCCCTCTCCACTGCCGACATCGACCACGCTCCGGGGGGACACCAACTCCATCACCAGCGGCGCGATCACGCGGGCCGAGCGCTGCGAGCCCGCTTCCATGCGGTCGAAGAACTTGGTCGTGTATTCCTGCCCGGCGGAAGCGTCCATGCGGGCAGTCTATCGGGGGAAGGAATCGTTGCTGTGTAGTCAATTCAAATAATCGAGGAACAGCAGCTCCGTCAAATTGGATGCACATCTTCGGGGCGGGGGCGAGGTGTGCTCCCCGAGCGCGACCTGCTTGCGAGCCTCTCGGGTTGGCGGCGGGAAAGTGGGGTTGGCGGCTGCAGCTACGGCGTGAAGTCTCTGGCTGGACGAAC
>JAYUOR010000219.1:0-4515 GCA_043760765.1 Planctomycetota bacterium
AGAACATCGGCCAGGGCTTCGAACCGGGCCTCGCCACGAGCGATCCGCTCGGCAACGATTCAGTGCTCTGCGGAGCGATTATCCCGGGCGCCGTTGGGCAACCAGATCTGCAGCTTGCATTCTTCGTTTTCAGCACGTTGACCAGCGCCGCCGACGCCGACGGCCCCGGTACGGGCGCTGCCCCGTTCGTCAAGGAAACACCGCCGCCGCTGGATGGCAACGGGGCGAGCGACGTGTTCGTCGCCGCCGTGGTCCGTTCCAGCAATCCAGGCAGCACCACCCCGAATGCGTTCACGCAGACGATCGCACCGGTGATGCGCCATCCGCGTTGCGTGACCTGCCACTCGTTCCATTATCCCGCCTCCGGTTTGACGCCCGCTGGGTTTGGATTCGGCGGCCAACACACCGGCGGGGATTCCAACGGGACGAACACGGGCTGCGGCACCACCTGCCACTCGCCATTCAACCTCAACGTGCCGTCGATCGACTGGCATGCACCCGATCCGACGTTTCAGGGCGACCTCGATTTCCGCAACAAGACGACGCTGCAGTTGTACAACCAAGTGCTGGCGGGACTGCCGCCGCCGCTCACCGGAAGCATCCCAGATCACCTGAAGAACGACGACAAAATCTTCTGGGCGATCGGGTCGGGACAGGAACCGCCGAACTCCACAAACTCGACGCTGCCGCTTGGCGGCGTGCCCATCAGCAAGACTCAATGGGATCTGCTCGTCAATGCCTGGGTAGATGGCGGTTTCCTGTTCGACACGTCCGGCGCGGTCCAGGACCTGACGCTGGTCAGCCGCAAGGCCGATGCAGGCTTCAACTCGTCCGGGAACGGAGCTTCCTTGCATCCCCACGCGATCTACGTGCCGGACGCCGGCTACAACCCCAGCAGCACTGCGGCGCAGATCGCCGGTCGGATCCACGTGGTCTTCTCGTCCGACGCGACCGACCTGCTCCAAAACGTCGGCGTCCCCAGCGTCGCGCGGGACGTGTGGCATGCGACCATCGAAGTGCGCATGAACGAGGAACCGCAGGCGGGCATAGCCGAGCCGGGCAAGATCAATCTGCTCGTGCGCGAGGATCTGCTCGAACGCATGAGCCGCTCTTCCGTCGGCAACCCCGGCAATGGGAACTCCGACCATGCGATGCTTTCGAACGACGCTTCGCTGGTCGTGTTCGATTCGACGGCTACGAACCTCGTCCCGGCCTTCGTCAACCTCAACCTCGGATTGCCCGACGTGTATTCCGCGCAGCCGGGCACGAACAGCACGACGTTGGTCAGTCACGAAAACGGGTTCGTCTTTCGCGGCGGGAACGACGCCTCGCAGAATCCAGGCATCGCTTCGCTCGGCCAAGCCGTCGTCTTCGAGACCTCCGCTGACAACTTGTTCCCGCCCGGGCCGCTCAACGGTGAACAGAACGTCGCGCTCTCGATGCCTCCTGGCGGGACGACAACCCTCGTCAGCGTCGATTCCACCGGCGCGCTCGGAACAGGCGGCGCCTGTCGCCGTCCCTCCGTGTTCATCAACAGCGGCGGTGCTCCGCTGGTGGTCTTCGAATCCGACAAGACCGACCTCGTCCTTAGCGCCGGAACGATCACCAACACCCAGATCTACCTGAACCTCAACGGCGCCACGCAGTTGGTCACGCGCAAGGGGGCCGTGAGCGGCAACGGCGCCTCGACGCGGCCGTCGATTTCGGCCGACGGCAAGACAATCTTGTTCCAGTCGGCCGCTTCGAACCTCGACAGCGTACGGCCGCTCGACGCGAACGGGTTCGACGACATCCTGCGTTTCGATCTCGATCAATTCCTGACCAGCGGCCTGATCGTGGTGGAGCGGATCTCGCTCGCGGCGGATGGAAGCGACGCGGACGGTTCCTCGAGCGTACCGATGGTCGCCAGCTTCGTCGCGCCGCCGCTTGCGTTCACCGGCGGCTCCTTGGGCTTCTACCGCACACAGGCGACGAATACCGGCATTGCTGTCAACACGGACGGTGTGCTCGTGTTCCTCGCCGCCGGGCCCTGAGCGCACGGCCAAGCGCGAGCATGGCTATAGTAGTGCCATGAATCGGAACTCCCCCTGGACTGTACTTCTGCTCGTTCTCGGCGCGTGCGCGACAGGGACCGATCCGAACGCGGGTCACAAGAGCGGCCCCTTCAAGAATCGCAAGCAGCACGGGCTGTGGACCTACACCTACGCGAACGGAAACGTCCAGGCCAAGGGCAACTACATCCAGGATCGTCAAGCCGGCCGTTGGTCGTACTGGTATCCCGAGGGCGCAAAGGAATGGGAGGTCGGCTTCACTGCCGAGCAATTCGACGGCCCCTCGCAGTGGTGGTGGCCGAACGGAAATTCGCACGCTTACGGCGCGTTCGCGAACGGACTCGAAGTTGGCCCGTTCACGTACTCGAACGAGGACGGAGCGCTGGTCAAGGAAGGTGAGTTCGACGACGGTCTGTGCGCGCTCTCCTGGATGAGCTGGTACGACGACGCCAAGCCCAAGGCGCGCGGCATGATGTGGAAGAACCAGCGCGTCGGCCTGTGGCAGTTCTGGGGCGAGGACGGCACGGAATACGCGCACGTCTTTCCGACACCGCCCGGCCTGAGCGCCCACCGCGAAGAATGGGACGACGGCGTGCCGCGTCGCGAGGGTTTCCTGATCAATGGCAAACCGACCGGCCGCTGGTCGACGCGCCACGAGAACGGCGTGCGCCGCGCGAGCGGACGAATCGTCGAGGGCAAACCGCACGGCAACTGGACGCTGTATCGCCCCGACCGAAGCCTGCTCGCGGCGGTCAAGTTCGACCACGGCGAACCTGTGCGAGATTTCCAGTACTACCAGGGCACGAAGTCGATGACGGTCCCGGCCGCATCGCTGCACTTGCGCGAAAACGTGGAAGGCTTCAGCAAGGCCGAGGACGCCGGTCAGCAGCCGCCCGGCGAAGTCGTCTCGACCTGGATCTCGGAAGCGATCTCACCGCTCTCCAAGGACGCGGAGTACGAAGCCGGCGACGCCAAGGAACCGCCGGCTGCGTTGCTCGCCGAACTTTCGCGCAAGTCGACTCTGCCGTTGAAAAGCCAGCCGTGGACGGAGTCCGAAGAACAGAACATGAGCTTCCTGGTTCAGCTCTACACCGACGGAGCGCCGAACGTGACGTCGGCTCCGGGCGGCGGGCAATATGGCGGCGGTCCGCGCGGTGGGCGCGGCGCCAAGGTCGCGGTGAAAAAGGGCGAAGGCGACGTCGTGCGCTCCAGCCCATTGATCGGCCGCAAGCTCGGCTTCGCCAAGGCGGGCACGCGCAACGGCGGGACGATCGACCTGCACACACTCGAAGGCAAACCGCTAGTCCTGGTGATCCTGCGCGGGATGTCCGGAGAGATCTGCGTCTACTGCTACACACAGGTGCGCGCGCTGTGCAAGACGATGCCCGAATTCACGAAGCAGGGCGCGAACGTCGTCGTCGTCTACCCCGGCGACGCGGAACGGCTCGAGGTGTTCTGGAAGGAGCTGGCGAAGTCGGAGGAACTCGAGGCGCGCGAGGCGCCGTTCACGTTTGCCTACGACCCTGACTTCGAGTTGGTCAAGGCACTCTCGATCGAGGGCAACTTGGCTTTGCCGACAACTTTGGTGCTCGATGCGAGCGGCACGATTCGCTTCGCGTACGTCGGCGCGGACAGTGCGGACCGGCCAGATGCTAAGCGCATGGTGGAGCAGGTCCGCGAACTGAAGAGCCCATGACCGAGCCGGAGTCCAAGTCAGGCAAATCAACCGAGGGGCACTTCCCAAAGGTGCCGGCCGTGGACCCCCAGACCATGCTGCGGGCGGCGGCGGCAACTGGAAAGGACACCCCAAAGGCCAAGAGCCTCGAAGACTCGAAGACGCTCATCCTGAGTTCGGCCGGCGCCAAGATCGAAGTGCCGGAGCCCGAGAGCGAGGAACTCGAGGGCTCGAAGACCTTCGTGCAGAGCACAGCGGCAGTCGTGGGCAATTCCAGCGAGAAGGCCGCCGGCCTCGCCTTCCAGCAGATCTCGGGGATCAGACTCGTCAAAGAGCTCGGCCGCGGCGGCATGGGCGTTGTTTACCGCGGCAAACAGGAGTTTCTCGACCGCGAAGTCGCGGTGAAGATGCTGCTCGAACAGCGCAAGAATCCCGATTTCGCGGCGCGCTTCAAGCGCGAGGCCAAGATCCTCGCCGGGCTCCAGCACCCGCACATCGTCACCTGCTACCAGGCCGACGTCACGCCGGATGGCACGTGTTTCCTCGTGATGGAGTTCGTCAACGGCCCCAACCTGCGCGAGCATCTTTTCAAGCAGGGCCCGCTCTCTGTCACCGACGCATTGCGCGTCTGTCGAGACCTCGCCGCCGCGCTTGCCTGTGCTCACGAGAAGAAGATCATCCACCGCGACGTCAAGAGCGAAAACGTACTGCTGGCGCCTGATCCAAATTCAGCTGCGTCGTGCAAGTTTCCTTACAACGTCAAACTGACCGACCTGGGACTCGCGCGCC
>JAYUOR010000220.1:0-12382 GCA_043760765.1 Planctomycetota bacterium
ACATGCAGGTACAGCGTCGTGGTCGCATTCGCGCCCGCGCCGTTGGTGCGCATCGTGCAACGGCCAAAGGACAAGCTGTCCAAGGGGCTCGCCTGTGTGCCGTGGATCGCTTCAGCGTTGACCTTCATCCAGCGGCCGATCTCGCCAAGGCGCTCGATCGCTTCAGGAGGAAAGGTTCCGTCGGATTTCGGCCCGATGTTGAGCAGGAAGTTTCCGCCCTTCGAGGAGATGTCGCACAACTTTCGGATCAGATCTTCACTCGATTTCCAGTTCTTGTCCGCGGCATTGAAGCCCCAGTGATCGTTCATCGTCATGCAGGTCTCCCAGTCGACGCCGGGCAGGCCTTGCGCGGGAATTTCCTGCTCGGGAGTGCCGAAGTCGCCGGCGAACTCGCCTGCCTTGGTCATGCCCGCCATGCCGGAGCGGCCGGTGCCGACGCGATTGTTGACGATTACGTCGGGCTGCAGCGTGCGGCAGAGCTGGTAGAGCTGCTTGCCGTAGTCGTTGGTCCAGGTCGATTCCCACTCGCCGTCGAACCACATCACGCCGATCTTCCCGTAGTTCAAGAGCAGCTCGCTGACCTGACTCGAGAGGTACTCGCGATAGCGCGCCAGATCCGCGCCTTCCGTAGAACGCGACTCCCAATCGCGACGCGGAAGATAATCGGGATGGTGCCAGTCCATGATCGAGTGGTACCAGCACATCACCATGCCGTGGCGGCGCACCGCTTCGGACAGTTCGCGCAGGATGTCGCGCTGGAAAGGCGTTGACATGACGTCGTACTCGCTCACCTTCGAATCGAAGAGCGCGAAGCCGTCGTGGTGTTTCGACGTGATCACCACGTACTTCATGCCCGCGTCCGCGGCCATCTGCGCCCAGACGTCAGCGTCGAACTTGGTCGGGTTGAACTCGTCCTTGAACTTTTCGTAGCGTTCGACCGGGATGTGCGCGGTCGTCATGATCCACTCGGCGTGACCGGTGTCGTTGTTCCACTTGCCCGCGGGAACGGAGTAGAGACCCCAGTGCAGGAACATGCCGAAGCGCGCCTCGCGCCACCAATCCATGCGTTCAGGCGCGGCGGCGGCAGCCTTGGCCTCAGCCTGCGTCGTCGCTGTCTCCGGTGCGGCCGGTTTGCCTTGGCAGGAGACGAAAAGACTGAGCAGTGCAAGGGCGAGTGCTTTCTTCATAGGGAAAGTCCGTAGGCGCGAACGGCATTCGTATGCGTGATCGCGCGAAATTCGGTGGGGGAGAGGCGGCGCAGCAAATCGAGATGGGCGCCAGCGACGCGTTGCGTGTCGCCGGCGAGCAGGCAGACGGGATAGTCAGAACCGAAAAGCAATCGCGACGGACCGAAGGTCTCCAGCGCGATGTCGACATAGGGAGCGAGATCCGTCGGCTGCCACGTCTTCCAATCGGCCTCCGTGCACAAACCGGAAAGCTTGCAGAAGACGTTGTCGCTGCGCGCGAATTCGTGCATCTGGCGATGCCACGGATCGATCTCGCACGCCGCGATGCGCGGCTTGGCGAGATGATCGAGGATGAAGCGCTGGCGCGGAAACGCGCGAACCAGTGCCAGTGCCGCTTCGCGCTGCGGCTCGCGAACGATCAGGTCGAAGCACAGATCGCGCGGCGCGAGTCGCGCAAGACCGAGCCTGAAATCGCCGCGTTCGAGGAACTTCGGATCGGGTTCGTCCTGGATCAGATGCCGGACTCCGACGAAACGCCGATGCGCGTCGAATTCGGACAGTCGTTCGGAAACGTCGAGTGCGCAAAGATCGACCCAACCGACGACGCCCAGCAGCTTCGGATGCCCGACACACGAATCGAGCAGCCACTGCGTTTCCTCGAGTTCGTGCAACGCTTGCACCGCGATGCAGCCCTCGTCCGGGCCAAAGTTTCCAAACGAAACGGACTCTCCAGGCAGGAAGTCGCGCTTCAACATCGGCATCGAGTCGTCGATCCAGCCATGCGACGACGGCGAATAGCGCCAGAAATGCCGATGCGAGTCGATCATCCGATGCGATGGCGCTCGACGATCGCGCGCCGAAGTTCTAGGCCGACGCCCGGTTGCTCGGGCAGCGTGTAGTGACCGTCCTTGACGTAGACCGGTTCTTCCCAGATCTCGTTCAGCGACTCATAGCAGTTTTCCACGAGGATGCAGCCCGGTGTCGCCGCTGCCAGTTGCACGTGCAATTTCTGCTGCACATTCGTGTGCGGAATCACCGGCACGCTGTAGGCGCTCGCCAGTGCCGCGACCTCGAGCCATTCGTCTATGCCCAGCAACTTGGTCGCGTCGGGCTGCACGATGCTCGCCGCGCCCGCCGCGAGATAGTCGCGGAACGTGAACTTCGTGAACAGGGTTTCGCCGACTGCGACGGGCACTTTGATCGAGCGCGCGAGTTCGGCGTGGCCGGAGATGTCTTCGGGATTCATCGGCTCCTCGAGCCAGGCGACGTCGTACTCGTCGAGCCGAGCGCCCCATTGACGCGCTGTCGAAAGCGTCCAGGCGCAATTCACGTCGGTCATCACGCGCACCTTCGGGCCGACAGCCTTGCGTACGGCCGCGACGCGTTCGATGTCCTCGCGCGGATCAGGCCGGCCGAGTTTGATCTTGACCGCGTCGAAGCCGCGCGCGACCAGGCGCTGCACATCGCTAACGAGTTCAGCTTGACTCCAAGTCAACCAGCCGCCATCGGTCGAATAGGCCTTGACGCTCTCGCGGCACGGGCCGAGGTAGCGCCACAGCGGCAGACCGACTTCCTTGCAGGCCAGGTCCCACAGCGCGAACTCGACCGCGGCGATGCCCACGCGCGCCGCGCCGACGCGGCCGACGAAGTGGTTGGAGAAAAACATGCGCCGCACGAGTTCCTTGCGCATGCGCGGGTCCGAGCCGACCAGGATCGGCGCGTAGTTTTCCGTCACCATGACCTGCGCCGCGCGCAGACCGGTGGTGTAGCTCCAGTTCATGCCGTGGCCGACCAGGCCTGAGTCCGTGCGCAGCGTGACCTGCATGAACTCGACCGCTTCGACCCGCGACTGCGAATCGGTGATCGTGCGCTGATCAAGCGGCACGCGGAGCAGACTGGTTTCGACGGAAATGATCTTGTGGGTCATAGTTGCGGTGCGCGTTTTCCGGACGGTGAGGTGCCGCGAGCGGCGGAGCGATAACACGCTTCGACCACGGCCATGGTCTTCAGCGCATCGGTGACGGCAGTGTGCAGCAACGGGTCGGAGCCTTCGGCAAAGCGCTGCAGGTTCGACATCGTGCCCGCAAACGCGTCCGGAAACCACGAGCCGGAGAGCGGAACTTGCTTCCATTTCCCGCGCAGCGCACATAGCTCGAGCGTGTCGGGCTTGCCGCGCGGGTAGTCGAGGTTGACGCCCATGGTCGCGAGCGCCGCGCCGCGTGTGCCTTCAACAAGCACGTGCGAGGACTTGGCAAGCTCGCCGAACTCATGGCTGTGCGAAGTCAGGATCGTGGCCCGGATTCCGCCCTTGAAACACAAGAGCGCCAGCGTGCGCGTGTCGGCGTAACCTTCGAAGCGCGCGTCAGGCCGCGCGTCGGCCCAGATTTCCGTGGGTTCGCCGAAGCAGGCGCGCAAGAGATCGATGTAGTGGATCGAGTGGTAGAGAATTTCCATGCGCGGTATCCCGCGCAGGAACTTCCATTGGGACCAGGGCGTGAAGGTGCGCGTGCGGATTTCGACGTCGACGACCTGCCCGAGGCTCTTGCGCGCGAGTTCGTGCTGCAAGACGAGCATGTTGGGCGCGAAGCGCAGCTGAAAATTCACGGCCGCGACCAGCTTCTTCACGCGGCACAGCGCCACGATGCGTTTCGCTTCCGCCAAATCGCGGCCCATGGGCTTTTGGATCAAGACCGTGGCGTGCGAAGGGAGCGCCTGCAACACCGGAAGAATCTGATCGGCCGGCACGGCGACGTCGAACACGACCTCGGGTGTCGCGCACGCATCGCCAAGCGAAGCGAACACGCTCGGAATCTTCTGCTCACGCGCCAATGTTCGCGCCGCTTTGGCGTCGACGTCGAACACGCCGGCGATTTCGAACCCAGATCCGCGATAGGCCGGCAGGTGCGCCGCGCGCACAATGCCGCCCGCACCGATGAATACGATCGCGCGCGGCGCTTTGGGGCTAGGCCAGCGTTGTCGCGGCGCGTCAAGCAAGGTGGAACACCTCGCGCATCTTGGTCCACCATTCGCCGCTCGCGCGATCGGCGCGCGGAATCTGCATCGGCTCCATCAAGTCCCACCACTCGCGCATGCGCGGAGCTTGTGTAAGCTTGCGCATGCGTTCGGCGTATTCCGCCGGCGGGCCGATGTACTCGTAATAGCCGAACAATTGGCCATCGACGTGGAAGATCGAATAGTTGCGAATCCCCGCGCCGGCGAGCGCGGACTTGATCTCGGGCCAGAGTTCGGCATGCCGGCGCTCGTATTCGGCGAGACACTCCGGCTTGAGCCCCAGCACCTGACCAAAGCGCTGGACCATCGGAATCAGCGCGCGCGCACGACCTTCTGACGCGCGCTGCCCAGACCGTCGATGCCACATTCGACGACGTCGCCTTCGGCGAGATAGACCGGCGTGGGCATGCCGAGCGCGACACCCGCAGGCGTTCCGGTGCTGATCAGGTCGCCGGGCAGCAGTGTCATGAACTGACTGAGGTAGCTGACCACGTCGGCCACGCCGAAGGCCATGTTCGATGTGTTGCCGTCCTGGCGGCGCTTGCCGTTGACTTCGAGCCACAGGGAAAGCTTCTGACAATCGGCGATCTCATCGCTCGTCGCCAGGAACGGTCCGACCGGCGCGAACGTATCGCAGCTCTTGCCCTTGACCCACTGACCGCTGCGCTCGAGCTGGAACGAGCGCTCGGAGTAGTCGTTGTGCAGCACGAAGCCGGCGACGTAGGCAAGTGCGTCCTTCGACGTCACGTGCCGCGCCGTGCGACTGATCAGCACGCCAAGTTCGACTTCCCAGTCAAGCTTCGTGCCGCCGCGCGGAATCGCCACGTCGTCGTTCGGCCCGCACAACGCCGTCGTCGACTTGAAGAAAATTACGGGCTCCTTGGGCAGCTCTGCACCAGTCTCCTTGGCGTGGTCGCGATAGTTCAAGCCGATGCAGATGATCTTCGAAGGCCGCGCGATCGCGGAACCCAGACGCTCCGTGGCTGCGAGCCTCTGAGCCTTGGCCTGATTCGCGCCGAGCCACACGCCAAGCCGCCGCAGCCCGTCGTTGCCGAAAAAACTCTCGCCCCAGTCCTCGCCGAAAGCGCTGCAATCGACGCGCGAACCGTCGGCCAGCAGAACGGCGGGCTTTTCGCGACCTGGTTGACCTACACGTATCAATTTCATGGTGTTGTCCGGGTTTGGGGCGCGCCATTCTGCGCTGGATCGTCGGATCCTTCAAACGGCATTCGGTCGCGGCGGCGGACCCGTCATTCACTTCATCAGGACGCCGCCATCGATCGGGAACGCCTGCCCGGTGATGAACGACGCGGCGTCGCTGCACAGGTAGAGCGCGAGCTGCGCGACCTCCTCGGGTGTACCCATGCGGCCGATCGGCTGGTAGGCCGAGAGCTGCTCGAACATCTCGCGTTCGCGGCCGGGATAGTTCTTGGCCAGAAATCCGTCGACGAAGGGCGTGTGGATGCGGGCCGGGCAGATGCAGTTGCAGCGGATCTTCTGAGTCACGTAGTCGACCGCGATCGAGCGCGTCATCGAAAGCACGGCGCCCTTGGTCATCGAGTAGGCGAAACGCGCCTCGATTCCGATCAAAGAGGCGATCGAAGCCATGTTCAAGATCACGCCGCCGCCCTGCGCGAGCATCGCGGGCAAGCCGGCCTGCGCGCACAGGAACACGCCCTTGGTGTTGACGCGGTGCAGGCGGTCGAAGTCCGCTTCGGGGGTCGTCGCGAGCGTGCCGACGTGGGCGATGCCGGCGTTGTTGACCAGGATGTCGAGCGTCTGGAATTTTTCGCGAGCGAGTTGGAAGGCAGCCGTGACACTCGCGCTGTCGCCGACATCGCAGGCGATCGCTTCGGCGCTGCCGCCGCTCGCCCGAATGCTCTGCGCCGTCGCCCGCGCGGCTTCGAGATTGACATCCAGCGCCGCGACACGCGCGCCCTGCTTTGCAAACAAAGTCGCGATACTGGCTCCGATACCGGAGCCCGCGCCCGTGACGATCGCCGTCCTGCCGTCGAGTCGGAACATGCTTGCCTCAGTTGTCGAGAAGAAAGACGGTCACGGCCGCCGGGCCGTGCACGCCGAGAGTCAGATCGTTTTCGATGTCGCTGGTGCGACTTGGACCGGTGATGAACAGCGCCGACGATGGGGGAGCGCCGCGCGCGCCGAGCACGTCGAGTGCAGCCGCAAGATCGGCGACAATCGAGTCCGTGGTCAGGATCGCGACGTGCGAGCGCGGCAGGAGCGTGACCGAGCGCGGCCGCCCTGCGCCGACCAGGAAAAGCATCGAACCGCTGGAAGCGACGCCAAGGTCAGCGATCGAAAGACCGATGTCCGCGGCCGCGGCCAGCGCCCGGAATTTCGCGGCGCAGCCTTCGTCGCCACGTTCCCAGCAGGAGACGTCGAGTTCGCGCCACAATCGATCGAAACCGAAGCGCTCGAAGTTGCTCTTGCCGAATCCCACCAGTTTGCGCCCGCCCGTCGCGTGGACGAATTCCATGAGCCCGAGTTCCAGCGCGGAGTTCGAGCGCACGGCATGCACGGCGCCGCCGACCTTGGCGAGTTCCGCCGTGAATTGTCCGATCAGTTCCGCGCGCGTCGCGGGCGGCGAGCGGCGCGGCGCAGCATTTTCGGGCGGTGTTTGCGATGAAGCAGACCCTCGCGCGCGACCCAGACGTGTGCTCACGCGAGCCATGAACGTTTCCCGTTTCACGATTTCGCCTCGCGTTCCAGGTCCGGCCACAGGTCGCGGAAGGCACGCCGCGGCGGCGGAGGCAGGCGCCGTGTGCCGAGCCAATTTTTCACCACGGGAATTCTGCGCGCCAGAAAAGTCATGCGCGAACCGTCGAAAATCGTCAAGCGCTGCAGCAAGCGCGCCACGCGTCCCGCGCGCGCGAAGGCGGCCGGCGATGAGAGCACGCTCGCGGACAGTTCCATCATCAGGCGCTCCGTACGCGACTTGCGCCCGGGTCGCGCGTTGCGCTCGCGCAGTTTCACGAGCATGTCGTGGATCGGGATCTTGACCGGGCAGGCTTCGTGGCAGGCGCCGCACAGGCTCGACGCGTCGGCAAGTTCCGTGGCAAGCTCCTGCTCGGGCTGGAACAGCGGCGACAGCACGGCTCCGATCGGACCGGGATACACGGAGCCATAGGCGTGCCCGCCGATCTGGCGATAGACCGGACACACGTTCAAGCACGCGCCGCAGCGAATGCAATGCAAGATCGCCTGGAAGTCCGGATCGCCAAGCTGATTGGAGCGGCCGTTGTCGACGATCACGACGTGCAATTCGTCGGGGCCGTCGGCTTCGTTCGCGCGCCGCGGTCCCGTGATCACGTTCAGGTACGTGGTCAGTTTCTGTCCCGTGGCGCTGCGCGGCAAGAGTTCCGCCATGACGGCCAGGTCCGCGAAAGTCGGCACGATGCGCTCCATGCCCATCAGCGCGATGTGCGTGCGCGGCAACGTCGTGACCAAGCGGCCGTTGCCTTCGTTGGTGAACATCGTGATCGAACCAGTGTCCGCGATCGCGAAATTGCAGCCGGAAATGCCGATGTCGGCTTCGAGGAATCGCTGGCGCAGCGTCTTGCGCGCATAGCCCGCCAGCGTGGCCGTGTCTTCGGCGAGTTCCGCGCCGGCGTGATGTTCGAAGAGCGCGCGGATCTCGCCGCGCGATTTGTGGATGCAGGGCAGGATGATGTGCGCGGGCGCTTCATGCGCAAGTTGCACGATCCATTCGCCGAGATCGGTCTCCAGCGCCTCGATGCCGGCCGCCTCGAAGTGCGTGTTCAGTTCGATCTCCTCGCTGACCATCGACTTCGACTTCACTGCGAGTTTCGCCTGACGATCCTTGGCGATGCGCACGCAGATTTCGCTCGCTTCGGCGGCGTCCGCGGCGAAATGCACGTGTCCGCCCGCGCGCTCCAGGTTGTCGGCGAACTGCTCGAGGTAGCGATCGAGGTTTGAGATCGTGTGCGCGCGAATCGCCCGGCCGCGTTCGCGCCAGGCCTCGAAGTCGCCCAGTGCCGCCGAGCCCGCGGCTTTTCCGTTGCGCAGGCGATCGACCGTGAAACGCACGGCCTTGCGCAGGAATTGATTTTCGAGCGCGAGGTCGGCGCGCTCGGCGAAATCCAGATCAGTGCTGTGCATGTCCGCTGTCCAGGACCTGCGCCAAGTGCATGGCTTCGATCTTCGATCCGTTCGCGCGCATGTGGCCGGCGACGTTCATCAAGCAGCCGAGATCGGTTCCGACGAGCACGTCGGCGCCCGTCGCGCTGACATGCGACGCTTTCTCGCTGGTCATCGCCGCGGAGACGGCCGGCAGCTTCACGCAGAACAGTCCACCGAAGCCGCAGCAGTCCTGCGAATTCGCAAGCGGTCTCAGTTCGAGCCCGCGGACCCGGCTCAGCAATCGCAACGGTTCGTTGCCGACACCCAACAGTCGCGTGCCGTGACAGGAGGGGTGATAGACCGCCGTGCGTTCGAGTGTGGCGCCGACGTCCTCGACGCCCAGGACGTTGACCAGGAACTGCGAGAACTCCGACGTGCGACCGGCCAGGCTCTGCGCGCGGGCCAATTCTTCGGCGTCCTCGGCGAACAGCGTCGGATAGGAATGGTGCAGCATCGCCGCGCAGGAACCCGAGGGCGTCACCACGTGGTCGTCGCCCTCGAAGGCGTCGAGCAGCGAGCGCGCCACGCGCCGCGCTTCGGGTGCGAAACCGGCGTTGTGATGCGGTTGACCGCAACAGCTCTGCTGCTGGTTGAAGCGCACCTCGCAGCCTAGGCGCCGCAGCACGCGGACCATGCCGACGCCGATTTCGGGAAAGACCTGGTCGGCCAGACAAGTGATGAACAGCGATACACGCACGGGGTGCGTTGTTATAGCATTCGCCTTCGCGTGCGCGCTCCTGCGCCGCGATCGTGTTCCATCCATTCCAACCATGATGAAGGTCCTAGCGTTCGGCGGTCTGGTCGTCCTCGCAACGTGCATGGGTGCCTGCGGCGACAAGGCGCCGACGAAAGCGCACGTTTTCAAGATCGCCGTGATCCCCAAGGGCACGGCCCACGAGTTCTGGAAGGCGGTCGAATCCGGGGCGCGCAAGGCCGATGCTGAGTTCGCCGACCTCGAGATCGTCTGGAAGGGGCCCTCGGGCGAAGGCGATGCCGCGGCGCAGATCTCACTGGTCGAGTCTTTCCTCGCCGACGGTGTCGACGGTGTGTGCCTCGCGCCGCTCGATGCTCGCGCGCTCGAAAAACCGGTACGCGCGGCTGCTGCGGCGAAGATCCCGGTCGTGATTTTCGATTCAGGTCTCGCGTCGGCTGATGCGCCGATCGCGAGCTTCGTCGCCACCGACAATTACAAGGGCGGCGAGATGGCCGGCGAGGAACTGGCCAGCGCCTTGAAGGGCGAAGGCAAAGTCCTGTTGCTGCGCTACGTGCTCGGCTCGGAATCGACGGAGCAGCGCGAGAAAGGCTTCCTCGCTGCGATCGCGAAGCATCCCAAGCTCATCGTGGTGTCCAGCGACAAACACGCTGGTCCCACGGAAGCGGACGCGGTCGCAGCGTCCGAGACGTTGCTCTCGAACTTTGGCGCGGAACTGGACGGCGCATTTTGCTCCAACGAATCCGCGACTTCGGGTTTCCTGACCGCGCTCTCGCGCGACAGCCGCAAGCTTGCGGGCAAGGTTACAGTGATCGGATTCGACGGCAGCGCGCGGATCAACGAAGCGCTGGTGGACGGCTCGCTGCGCGCGACCGTGGTGCAGGATCCCGTGCGCATGGGGTATCTCGCGGTCATGGCGATGCACACGCTGCTCAGCGGCGGAACACCGGAACGCCGCATCGACACCGGCGAACGGCTGTTCCGCAGCGCGGATCTGACGCCGGCCGAAGTCGAAGCCGTCCAGACCAGGTTGAAAAAGAAGTAACCAAAGAAGTCGTCGATGCCCGCGCCGCTGTTTCGCATGACGCGTGTTTCGAAGAGCTTCGGCGCCACGCGCGCGCTCGTCGACATTTCATTCGAAGTTTCAGCCGGAGAAGTCCGCGCGCTGGTCGGTGAGAACGGCGCAGGGAAATCGACGCTGCTGGGCATCCTCGCCGGCGTGCACGGTGCGGACTCTGGCTCCATGGAAGTCGACGGCGCGCCTTTCACTCCGCGTGGGCCTGCGCAGGCGCGGCGTGCCGGCGTCGCGATGATCCACCAGGAACTTGCGATCGCGCCGGACCTGACGATTGCAGAGAACATTTCACTCGGCGCGGAGCCTGCGCGCGGCGGAATCGTCGATCGCAGCGTTATGCGCGAACGCGCGAAGAGCGCGCTCGCGCGCTTGACCTCCAACTCGATCGATGTCGACCGGCCGGCGCGCGAGTTTTCGCTCTCGACGCTGCAACTGGTCGAAATCGCGCGCGCCCTCGCCAGCGAAGCGCGCGTGATCGTGCTCGACGAACCGACCAGTTCGCTCGGCAAGGCCGATGCCGCGCGTCTGTACGTCGTGCTCCGCGAACTCGCGTCGCGCGGTCTTGGCATCGTCGTCGTCACGCACTTCCTCGAAGAGCTTGCCCAGTTCGCCGATACCTATACGGTGCTGCGCGACGGGGAGATGGTCGCCGAAGGTTCGATGGCCGGCGTCACGGTCGACGATCTGGTCGCGGCCATGGTCGGCCGCCCGCTCGACGCCATGTTTCCGCACGTGCCGCACACGGCCGGGGAAGTCTTGCTGCGCGCGGAGCATCTGTGCGGCGTGCGCGCGCCCGATGACGTGACGCTCGAAATTCGGCGCGGAGAAATCCTCGGAATTGCCGGGCTCGTCGGCGCGGGCCGCAGCGAGTTCTTGCGCTGCCTCTATGGTCTGGACCCCGTGCGATCGGGCTCGGTCAAGCTGGGCGGTTCACCGATGCCGAGATCGAATCCGCGCGCCTCGATTCGAAACGCGATCGGATTCCTGAGCGAAGACCGCAAGGGCGAAGGTCTCGCCACGCGCCAATCGATCGAAGACAACATGACACTTTCGCGCCTGGAGCCTTACTCGCGCTGGGGCTGGCTTTCGCTCGGCCGCCGCCGCGCGGCGGTCAGCGAAAGACTGCAACGCATGCGCTGCAAGCCGGACGATCCCCGCGCCGTGGTTGCGACACTCTCGGGCGGCAATCAGCAGAAGGTCGCATTCGCGCGCCTCTTGCATCAGGATGCCGACGTGCTGCTGCTCGACGAACCCACTCGCGGCATCGATGTGGCGACGAAGAGCGAGATGTACCAGGCCATCGGGGAACTCGCGGCGCGCGGCAAGGCGATCGTGCTGGCGAGCTCGCATTTCCCCGAGCTCTTGCACGTCTGCGACTTCATCGCCGTATTCCAGCGCGGCCGGCTGTGCGCCATGCGGCCGGCCTGCGAGTGGACGGAAGCCACGCTACTGCGCACCGCGAGCGGAGTCGGATCGTGAGCGCCCGTCGCGGCCGGTCGAAGGCGCTGCTTGCGGCACTCGCGCCGTTCCTCGGCCTGATCTCGATCCTCGCGTTGAGCGGGCTTTACGGCCATTTCTTCAAACCCGAGGCGACATTTTTCTCGGGCTATCGTCTGGCGCTGATCGCCAAGCAGACATCGATCATCGGCATCGGCGCTCTGGGCATGACCGCCGTGGTTGCCGCGGGTGGAATCGATCTCTCGGTCGGTGCGCTGTTGGCGCTGACCAGCGTGACGCTGGCTCAGGCACTTGCGGCCGGCTGGCATCCGCTGCTCGCGCTGTGCGCAACGATCGCGGTCGGCGTTGCGGCCGGTGCGCTCAACGGTCTGCTCGTCACCAGCCTGCGGCTCGTTCCGTTCATCGTCACGCTCGGCACGATGCTGGCCTATCGCGGACTGGCCGAGACGATCGCGGACGAACGAAAGATCGCGGCCAGCGCGCCGGGTTGGCTCGCCGGCCTGCTGGATCCGCCCGCGGCCGGGAGTCTGCAGTTCGTGCCGAGCGGCGTGTGGATCATTGTGCTGCTCGCCGTCGTGCTCGCGCTCGTCCTGCAACGCACGGTCTTCGGCCGCCACGTTTTTGCGATCGGCTCGAACGAACCGACCGCGCGCCTGTGTGGCGTCGCGGTCGAGCTCTGCAAGATCGAGGTCTACGCGTTGTGCGGTTTCTTCATGGCGCTCGCCGGTGTGCTCGAATTCGACAACCTCAACGGTCAGGGCAGTCCGACCAGCGGCA
>JAYUOR010000221.1:0-12371 GCA_043760765.1 Planctomycetota bacterium
GATAACCCGCGGCGCGACAGTGCGAGTCTTCGCGCCAATACAGCGCGTCGGGATCGCCGCCGCGCTGGAACGCGTCCAACAGATCGACCACGGGAAAGCCCGCGCGCGCGCCGATCTCGGCGAGCCGCTCGCCCCACAGCGAAAAATCCTGGTTGGGGCCGGGCACGCGCAACTGTTCCAGAAACGGAATCGCCAGCACGGCGAATTGCGCGCCGCACTTTGCCGCGGCTTGCTGGGCCAGACGGATCTCCGCTTCGTAGAGCGCGAAGAGCTTGAGCGAGTCCTTGTCCTGCTTGATCTGGAACGCGCGCCGATGGGCTGAGCCCTTGCGGCCGTGCAGTCGATCGGCGATGTGCCAGTCGTCGATCTTGCCCATCACCCGCGAGCGCTCAACCCAGCCCGGCAGGCTGTACCAGCGTTTGTGCGATTCGAAGCGCTGTTGGTCGCCCTTCGTCGCGCCACCCGCCACCAGCGCACCGTCGCGCGCTTCGTAGAGAATCGGGAACGGATTTTCGATCAGGTCATTGGGCGTGGAGCCGACGACGATCAGATCCGGCTCGAGGGCGCAGGCGAATTTCTCGATCCACTTGCGCTCGTGAATCGTGCCGAAGCCGGGGAAGCCGGCGTTCATGACTTCGACGCGGCCGGCGCCGTAGAGTCGATCGAATTCGCTCTGCATCACGCTCGGATACGTCTTTTCGACGCTGACCTGATCGCCGACGGTGAATGAATCACCGACCACGAGCACGCGCCGCAGACCCGCGGGCTTGGGACCGAAGTCGCGCTCGGCGCGCAGGCCCTGCGCGTTGCTGCGCCAGTGCGTGCTGAACTCGCGTGTCTGGATCACCTGGCTGAAATTCGGCAGATAGACGTGGCCCACGTCCGCGTCGAATTTGTGCCTTCCAGTGTTGTCGAGTGCTTCGAAAGCCGGATGGTCGCTCGCGCGCAGGAGAACCTCGAAGCCCACCAGCGACAGCAAGAGCGAAGCGGCGAGCGCAACGCAGAGTTTGCGCAGCGTGGTGAGCCAGCGCGGCCAGTTGCGCGAATACGACGCAAGCCAGCCGGTGTAGAAAGCGGCATACAGCGCAATGAAAAGAATCCAGACGAACGAATAGCGCCACACGTCGACCGCGGCCGAGCGCTCGCTGATCAGGTACAAAAGCGGCAGCGCAAGCACGATCGCTGCGACGAAGAACTCGGCGCCGCGGCGCGGCCCTTGCGATCGGATCGGATCCATTGCGCAAAGACTAGTCTGTAGGAAGCCCGAAACGGAGGGCCGTCACTCCACACCGTGGATCGCGAGCGCCAGTGTCTCGGGTTGAAGCATTGCGGAGTCGTACATGCGCAGGAATGCGGCTGCCTCCTGAGTCTGCGAACTGCGCAGCGAATCGACCCAGGCCGGCGGCATGGGCTGGTAGCGCAGCCACGCCACCACGATCAGGCGCTCGGCGTGGGGCTCGTTGAAGTGCACCGAATAGCTGACCCGGTCGCCGCCGCCGGTGAAGTTCGCGTCCTCGCCGATTCCGATCGGCGCCGTCTCCTCGGCGTGCGGACCGTCCTTGCGCCAGCCGCGCGGCAAGAGGCGCGTGTCCTTCTTGCGCGTCGCCATGCCGACCACGGAGGTCGTGTGCTTGCCCGCAGCGTCGTTCGCGACCATTTCGTACACGGGGACATCGCCTTCGCGCTCGACTCGATCGACGTGCGGAATGTCGAATTCGTCGGCGATTCCGATCAAGTGGCCACGTTCGTCGAACGCGCCCGACGTGAACAGGACCGTGCGGCCAGAGCGCACCTCGACCTGCAGCCAGGCGCGCCGCGCCGGATAGCCGCTCGGCAGCTTGTGACCGGCGAGATTGGTCACGGCAAGATCGAAGTCAAGTCCGCTCTCGGTCTTCTTCGCGTTCTCGATCGCAAGCCGAGCCGTGCTGGACGCCAGTTGCGAACGCGTTGCGGCCGCGCTGCGCACGAGCGCTTGTGGACGCGCGGTGACACCGAGCTCGGCCGCATTCAGGCGCAGCAAATCGATCAACCAGGCGTTGCCACCGACGAGCACGTGTCCGCGCACGTTGTCGCGAATCGCAATGTTGAAATCATCGCCGGTGGGCATGCGCGCGATCTTCATCGTGCCGAGGTCCGGCATGTGGCATTGCTGGCAGGTTCGCGACTCCGGACTCGGCGCCTGCTCGTCGGAGAAGACACTGTTGCGCCATTCCAGATAGGGCGCCTGTTCGAGGAGCGGCGCTGCTCCCGGCGCGTGACTGGTGTAGAGCGTGTGGCACGCGCCGCACAACGCCGAGCTCGAAATGTGCTCCGCCGCCGTGGGCGTGTAGCCGGTGTTCATGCGCATCGGCCCCGGCGTTGGATCGGAGTAGGGGCCGAAGATGCGCTTGTCCTCGAGGATCGTCACGTGACCGCCAAAACTCTGTGCCGTGCCCAGTCCTCCGGGCTGGATGCGATGGCACAACGCGCACGACACTCCGTCCTGCGCGAGTGGATTCGATTGCAGTGAAGCCATCGACGGAGAAGTCTGGCCACTCAGTTCGGCCGCGTGGACCGCCATGGGCGCGTGACAGCGCAGGCACAGTCCTTCGATCTCCGCACGCGAATCCGGCCGCGCTTCGACCTCACGCGCCATTTGCGCGCGCCAATACGGATCGCGGAAGGAATTTGCCATTGGCGTCGCCTGCCAAAGCCCGTGGGGCGAGGCATCGTCGCCCAGCGCAGTCGTCAGCGCGTTAGCCGTGGGGCTGTGGCTGTGGCAGCGCGCGCACTCCGCCGCGACGAGGAATCCGCCGGTTACCGCGGGCACGGCCGTTGTGATTTCGGTCGTCGGCGCTGATTCGCAGGCCTGCATGGCGATCAGGCTCAGCCCTAGGCCGCACGCGATCCACGGCAGCGAACGGGAAAGGTTCTTGCGACTGTGCATCCGGGCAACGTACCCCAGTCCCGGCCGCCGCGGCAACTCGATGCCCCGCGTCATTCGCGTTTGCGCGGGCCTGCTGCGTGTTCGGAGCCGTGCGTGCAGCGCTCGTTCGGGCCGGCTGCGATGTGACTCTCAAAGCTCTCTCGATAGGCCAACTTGTATGCGGGAGCGGCGTGGCTCTCCGCCACGAAGTACTCGAACTCCTCGCTGGTCGCGTTGGCGTGGCGTTCCGCGGAGTGATTCGAATAGCGGAACAGGAAGATCGCCTCGAGGTAGTAAGCCGCGCCGTTCCAGAAGCCGACGGTTCCTTCGCGGTAGATCACATGCGTCGTTTCGTGCAACGTGAGTTCCGCGATCGTTCGAGGCGATAGCCACGTGCCGTTGCCGTCACGGAAGAACGAATGATCCACCAGTGGATCCTTGCGCGGCGGCTCTGCGCCGACGACGAAGCCGCTCTCGCGTTCCTGCGCCGCGAAGCCTGCTTGCACGACCCAGTCGCCCCAGCCTGTGGAACGAACTTCGATCGGGATGGCTTCGTGTTCCATGACGAAGCGCATGCCCCGCGGGCCGAGTTCGAACCGTCCCGCAGGCAGTGTCCTGCGGTAGTGCGAGGTCAGGAACTCGTTCGCGAGCGCGACCGCCGAATTCCAGTCCTTCAACACGCGCGCGTGCGCGCTCGACGTGTCGTGTTCGAGAGTCTGGGGAGTGATCTCGACGCTGCGGCAGCTCGCCGCGAGCACGAGGCAGGCGCCGAGCAGGGCTGGAGCGAACGGAGCGCGTGCTGATCGCACGGCTGAATCTTCCGTGAACCGGCGTTCAGCGCTGCCCGCCAGGTTTCGTCGGCGCGGAGGCTTCGACCGGCTTGGCCGGCGCTGCGGAGTCGCCTTCGGCCTTCTTCTTCGCGCGTTCGTTCGCCTCGCGCATCGCATTGGGCCCGCCGCGCCCACCGCCGCCGCGGCCGCCGGAACCGCCCGTGGCATCGAGCTTGACGCGTGTCTCGTCGATCTTCGACGGCCAGGCGTTGTTGGTGAGATCGACATCGGCCGTCTCGAGGTGCGGATCGAGCACGAACGAGACGGCCTTCTGCTGGGTCAGCACGAGCTTGGTGATCTTCTTCGCGCCCTTGCGCCAGATTTCGACAGGAATCCGCAGCTCTTCCTTGGTGCCGTCCTCCAGCGTCGTCTCGATCAGGACCGGCGAAACTAGGCCGCCGACGTTTTCGACCTCGAGCACATAGAAGCACAGCTTCGACTGCAGCAGCGTCTTGTCCTCGGGCTTGAGGCCCTCGACCAGCTTGGCGTAGGTCTCGATGTCCGTGTCGGTGACGTCGAGATCGTCGTACTTGTTGTAGAAATCAGCGAGTTCCGGGAAGGAGTCGATGCGCTTGGGCAGCGGCGCGTTGCGCAGCTGCGAGAGCGAGACCGGCTTGTTGTCGCGCAGTTCCTTTTGCGACTGCTTCTCGACGGCCGGGTCGCGCGAGTCGAGCGTGTAGAGGCGGATCTTCGACAAGAAAAGATCGCACTTTTCGATGCTGAAGAACCAGCCGCGCCAGAACCAGTCGAGGTCGACCGCCGAGGCGTCTTCCATCGTGCGGAAGAAGTCGGCGGGCTCGGGGCGCTTGAACATCCAGCGCTGGGCGTAGGTACGGAAAGCGAAGTCGAACAACTCGCGGCCCATCACGGTCTCGCGCAGCACGTTCAGGGCCGTGGCAGGCTTCGCATATCCGTTGTTGCCGAACTGCACGACCGAGTCCGAGTTGGTCATGATCGGCACCTGATCGGTGCTCGCCATGTAGGTCGTGATCTCGCGCGGCTCTCCGCGCGAGCTGGGGTAGTTGTCTTCCCATTCCTGTTCGGCGAGGTATTGCAGGAAGGTGTTCAGGCCTTCGTCCATCCAGGTCCACTGGCGCTCGTCGGTGTTGACGATCATCGGGAAGAAGTTGTGGCCGACTTCGTGGATCACGACCGAGATCAAGCCGTACTTCGTGCCCTTCGAATACGTTCCGTCCTTCTCCGGCCGCGGGCCGTTGAAGCAGATCATCGGGTATTCCATCCCGCCGACCGGACCGTTGACCGAGATCGCCGTCGGATAGGGATAATCGAAGGCGTGGCGCGAATAGACATCGAGCGTGTGCACGATCGCCTGGGTCGAGTACTTGCTCCACAACGGCTCGGCTTCATTGGGATAGAAGCTCATCGCGTTGATCTTGTTGCCCGCGATCTCGTGGCCGACGCAGTCCCAGATGAATTTGCGCGAGGAGGCCCAGCCGAAATCGCGCACGTTCTCCGCCGTGAAACGCCAGGTCTTCGTCTCGCTGGAAGTCCCTTCCTGGTTCGCCTTGGCTTCCTCGGGCGTGACGATGAACATCGGGCGGTCCGCCTGGCCGGCCTTTTCGAAGCGCGAGCGCTGCTCCGCCGTGAGCACTTCGGCCGCGTTCTTCAAGACGCCGCTGCCGGCGACGATGTGATCGGCGGGCACGGTGATGTTGACGTTGTAGTCGCCGAACTCGAGCGTGAACTCGCCGCTGCCGAGATACTGCTTGTGCTGCCAGCCGTTGACGTCGGTGTAGGCCGCCATGCGCGGGAACCACTGCGCCATCTCGAAGATGCAGTTCTTCTTCGTGTCCTCGAAGACCTCGTAACCCGTGCGGCCGCCGATCTCGCGTGCGTTGTTGATGCGGTAGCTCCACTCGATTCCGAACGTGAACTTGGAGCCTGCGCTGAGCGGAGTCGGCAGGTCAATGCGCATCATCGTGCCGACGATCGTGTGCGGCAGAGGATTGCCGGCGACGTCGCTGACCTTCGCGATCTTCGCGCTGCCATCGAAGTCCTTGCGCGACATCTGGCGGCGAATCGATTCGAGCGAAGAGCCTTCGGGTGAACTCGAGATCGAGGTCGTCACCGAGTGCGAGTCCGGCGAGAAGATGTTCATGTCGAGCTGCACCCACAGGTAGGTGAGCTCGTCAGGCGAAGCATTCGAATAGCGGATCACTTCGCTGCCTGAGAGTGAGCGCTCGTTCTCGTCGAGCTTCACGTCGATGGAGTAATCGGCGCGTTGTTGCCAGTAGCGGCTGCCCGGTGCGCCCGACGCCGTGCGCTGCTCGTTCGGTGTCGGCAAGGTCTCCTCGAGCTGCCGGAACTTGTCGCCCGGGGGCGCGTCATCCGGCACCAACGCGAATCCAAGGCCCAGCAACGCAACGTAAGAAACTGCCAATGCAAGCGGGGCGCGGCGCATGGATATCGACTCCTAGGGTGGGACCAAGGTCACGTGAAGCCTTCGCTGCGAGCCTAACACAGTCCGCGCGCCCCATGACCGACTTACCCAATCACTACGCCTGTTGCGTCCCTCGAGGCGAGGGAAACCGCTTTGTCCTCGTACTGCGAGCCGGCTTCCAGCCAGCTTCCGCAGTTGATCCGCGGCCGCATGCTCTCGAATGCGCTCGTTGACTCTATGCGCGCTGTGCAGCTGACCGGGCAGCGCCATCGGGCATGCCTGTCGAACGAGCAGGCTTGAAGCGTCGCAGGCCTGCGACGATCACGAACAGCGCCAGGGTCACGAGCACGAACGCAAACATCAATGCCTCGCCGGGGCGCAGGCCCGAGCGCAGGATCAGCGGGATCCAGGGAATCTGCGCTTCGAGCTGATCGAGCACGATGCTGTATTTCGAATCCGAGTTCTGCTGCAGGTTTGGAAAGCGCGTCATGAGGTCCTGCACGATCGCGTCGCGCACGTGCCACATCTGCTCGCGTTGCTCTGGATCGGCCTCGGTGTAGACGATTTCAACGAGGCCGAGATCGACCGACGAGAACGAGCCCTTGGCCCACAGGTAATGAGCGCTGCCCTGGTCCACGGAAAACGAAAAGATGTTCTTGTCGTCCCAGTTGACGTAACCGCGCCGCCGGGTCTGGACAATCGTGAAGACGTGCTTCAGCGCGTAGGGATCGATGCTCGCGTCGACGAAGACCTGCTTGAAGTTCGCGCGTAGCCGTGCGGAGATCAGACGAATCAGCGGGTGCGTTTCCCTGCCCTGCCCGGGAGCGTTGTGCGCCTCGTCGACCTGATACTTCAACTCGTTGCGCAGCGTAAAATTCCCCGCTGGCGTGACCTTGACCTGCACCAGTTCGCGGCCGCTCTTGCGATCGTCGGGATTCGTGGTGTTGACCCGCGAGCGATGCCTGACGCTGTTCTTGTTGGCGTGCAGCTGCAGCGTCGGCGTGTCGAAGTACTTGTCGGTGAAGATGCTCAGGTCGGACATCTTCTGTCCGTTCAGATGATGACCGGGCAAGAGTTCGGCAAGGATGTCCTGCTGCCCGACGTACTTCGTTTTCAGGTACTCGTAGACGGCGTCGGCCTCGGCGGTCGGAATCTTCAGGGTGATCTGGCTGTCGACCCGCGCCGAGTCGAGCCCATATCCGCGAGCCGCGTGCGCGCCGGAGAGGTCCGGCTGCTGCGGCGAGCTCGCCTGCTGTGCGCTCGATCCCTGGGCGCGCGAGAGGACGACGAGCGCGAGCAGCAGGCCGATGCGCAAGGCGATCGCGCCCGTGGAAGGCAGCCTGGACAGTCTGAGCGTGCGCGTCATGGGGCCGTCGATTGGGTGGGAGGGCGCGAGCAAGGCCCCAGCGCTCAGTCCTCGTACAGCGAGCCCGCCTCGAGCGAGCCGCCGATGCGCGTCCTGGCCCGCATGCTCTCGAGTTCGTCCCACAAAAGCCGGTTCTTGTAGCTCTGCTCGACCATCTCCCACAGCGACTTGGTGCAAGCCTTGTAGGCAGTGATTTCGAACGCGGCTTGCGCAATTCCATCGGCCGGTCCATCGATATCGCGCGTCAGGCTCGATTTGACGCCTGTGGCGGAAATGCGGCCGGGAGCAAGATCCTTCGCGTCGACGACGCTCCAGGCAGACGGCGCGAGGGATTGGAACTGCGGCGTTCCTTCGACGCCCACGCGCATCGCCGAACAGAAGGCGATGTCGCGGATGTCGATCGACCAGCCGTGGGTCAATAGCTGCGCCTGGCCGTAAGAATTCGCGGCCGCGACAAACGCAAGCGCGAAGCGATGGGGCAGACCGTCGCTTGGAACTTCGAGCGCCGCGTGTGCGGCGCCGAAAGTGAAGTCGACGTCGGCGAGTCGGAACGCTTCGACGTAGGCGCGCCAAAGCGGCGGAATTTCTGCGTACAGACTTCCGTCGTAGGCAAGTTTGATGCGCGCTTCGACGCTCGGCAGGTGCAGCGGATGGATCGCGAGCACATGATCGAACGCGCTCTTGGCCACGCCGCCCTCGCCGAACGCCAAGGCTGTCTGCGCCTGCGTGAAATGATTGCGCCAGTTGCGCGGATCGAAGGCGACCAGGCGTTCAGAGGTCTCCAACGCTTTCTTCTTCTTGTCGATCGCGACGTAGCTTTGCGCGAGCAAAGTCAGCAAGCGCTCGCGTTCGCGATCGAAGCGATGTTTGACCGATTGCGCCGGGAATTTCGCATCCAACGCTTCCAGATAATCGGCAGCCTGCTTGGGATGCCCCTGCGTGAGCAACTCCGCACCGTGCTCGACGCGCGCCGGCCAGCGCCCTTCGAAGGCATCGACCACGCGCTCCGCTCCGCGAAAGACGATGCCCCAGACGAATCCGACGCCCAGCACGATCGCCATGAACGCGATCCAGGCAACGATCAGGCCGCGCTCGTGCTCGCGCACGAAGCGCCGCGTTGCATCGAGCGCGGATTCGCTCGCCATCAGACGTTGACGTTCTGCTGGCCGACCAGCAGCGCGACCTTCCCGCCGCCGGCGGCTGTGCGCAGCGCTTCGAGCAATTCACCTTCCTTGACGCCCGACTTGGTCTGGATCGAGAATACAAGTTCCACTTTGGTGCCACCCTGAATCGTTTCGATCGAGAGCAGCGAGTGCTCGCTCAGGAACTTGTAGAAGACCTCGGCGAACATCTTCGTGTGATCGCTGCCCTCGGGCACCTGCGCCTTGAACAGCATCTCGGAGGTCGGCATCGCGCCGATCTGCATTTTGGTCAGGAAGAAGACCATCGGGATCGCGAACAGCGTGAATGCCACTGCGATCAGGAAATACCCCGTGCCGCAGGCCATGCCGACCGCCATGGTCATGAACAGGAAGGCGACGTCGCGCGGGTCCTTGATCGCGGTGCGGAAGCGGATGATCGAGAGCGCTCCGACCAGGCTGAAGGCGCGCGCGATGTTGCTGCCGATGATTTCCATGATCACGGCGACGGTCACCGCCATCAGGATCATCGAGTGCACGAACGAGACCGAGTAGGAAAGCCCGCGGTGGGTCTGGCGGTAGACGTAGGCCAGGATCAGCGAGCAAAAAAGACTGGTGAACAGCGTCAGCAACAACCGCGGCAGGTTGTCGATGGCCGCGCCGCCCACGGGATCTTGGAGGAATTGTTCCACGTCAGTTTTGCGTCGTTGGAGGACTTGAGATTGCGCTGGAGTTGCCTGCTTCGGTTCTCATGTGAAGGTTCCGCCGAAGCGTTCGTGATCGATCGCCGCGCAGTACTTCGAGTAGCGCACGACGGGCAATTCGTGGTGGGCGACGAGTGTGGTGAGCCAGATGGGCACGCGGTGGTTGTACTTGATCTCGAGCACGGAGCGCTCGGGCGACAGCACGTACTTGCCGGTCTCGAAAGGCCGGCGGATGTCGAGCGCGTGCGAATCGTACTGAACGCGCGAGTCGAGCGTGATGCGCAATTCGGCGTCGTAGTTGCCGAAGTAGGCCACGCGGCGATAGAGCACCGCCATGGTCGGCCGCAAATCGAAGGTGTGCGCCAGGAAAAGGGCCTCTTGACCCACGGGATCGTCGACTTCGTACTCGGCTCCGACGTCGACACCGCGCTCGCCGAAGATGCGCGCCGCCTTTTCCAGCTCCATGCGCACGCGCCGCTTTTGCACCGTGCGGTCGATGCGCTGTTTGATCTCGACGAACACGGCGTCGTTCGCGTAGCGGCGCAGGCGCAGCTTGCGGCGGTACTTCTGCCCGTCGATCTTCTCCCAGTAGAAGTCGAGGTCCTTGGAATCCCAGTACAGCGAGTAGACCGGATAGCCGTGTTCGGGATCGGAGTGCGGATCGAGGCGGCAATAACCCGCGAGGTCGGCCAGGAATGCCTGCGCGTGCCGGTGTTCGACCAGATATTTCAGCTCGTAGCGATTGAACGAGCGGATGTAGTCGGTTGTCGTCGACATGGGTGCATGCACTAGCTCGGGCTAGGTGGCGCCGTACGGCCCGCCGCGCGTGCCCTCGGTGCCTGCGCGGGCTCCTCGAGTTTCTGTTCCTCGTGGTACTCGAAGTCGGTGTTGACGGCCCAGACATCGTGTTTCGCGCCGTACATGTTCCAGACCACCATCATCGCCGTCAGCATCGAGTGGTCCTGGTTGTTGTACTTGTGCATTCCGTTGCGGCCCACCGGATGCAAATTGGCGAATCCATCGAGGTATTCGCGCACGTTGTCGAGATGCCCGCGGTATTCCGCGTCGTAGATTGGATACGCCTTGGGCATGCGCACGACGGTTCCATCGACGACGTGCTTGGGATCCGCGAGACCGAGCCTGCCCAACTCTTCAGTGGCGAGCTTGACGAGATCCTCGTCCTTCGCGGTCCAAAGACCGTCGCCTTCGAAGCAGAAATACTCCATCCCCAGGCAGGTGCGGCCCTTCTCGGGCACCATCGCCTCCGACCAGTTGTTGAAATTCTGGATGCGGCCGACTTTGACGCCCGGTGTGTGGATGTAGATCCAGTTGTCGGTGAACAGTTTTTCCTGATCGAGGATCAGCGCGACCACGAGGAAGTCGCGATAGCGCAACCCGTCGCCGGCCTTCTGCACCGATTCCGGCGGCCGCGGTTCGAGCGCGCGGACCAGCGAGCGAATCGGCATGGTCGAGATGAAGTGCTCGCCCTCGATGCGAACAACGCCCTCAGGCGTTTTGACGCGTGCCGCGACGATGCGGCCGTTCGCGTGTTCGAGCGCTTCGACCTTGTTCTGCATGCGCACGCTGCCGCCCATGGCGATCAACTTGTCCGTGCACATCTCCCACATCTGTCCGGGCCCCAGGCGCGGATACTGGAAGTGATCGATCAACGACTTGATCGCGGTCGAGCGCTTGTTGATCGCCGTCGCGTTCAAGATCGCCTTCGCCAACGAAAGATTCTGGATGCGCTGTGCCGCCCACTCCGCGCGAATCTCCGTGCACGGGATGCCCCAGACCTTCTCCGTGTAGGTCTTGAAGAAGATGTTGTAGAGCCGCACGCCGAAGCGATTGGAAACCCACTGCTCGAAGTTCTCTTCGACCGGGTTGGGCCAGATCTTCGCGCGCAGATAGCTCTGCAGGATCATGACCGCCTGCCACAGCCCGAGGCCCGACAGCGCGTTGCCCGCCTTCAATGGGTAGTCGAAGTACTTGCCCTGATAGTGGATGCGCGACTGGCGCGGGACCTGGATGAATTCCTTGCCGAGGATCTCGTGCCAGAGCGCTTCGACGGGCTCGTACTTGGTGAAAAAGCGGTGGCCACCGATGTCGAAGCGATAGCCCTTGTACTGGGCTGTCTGCGAGATGCCGCCTAGCATCGTCGTGCCCTCGAGAACTGTTACGCGAGCGTCGCCTTTTTTCGCCAGCAGATACGCCGCCGTGAGCCCTGCCGGACCCGCGCCGATGCAGACGACGCGATCGCCGGGGCGCACCGGGTTCACGGCGCGCGGGTTCGAGGAAACGGGCGTGGACATGCGGGGAGGGGGAGGGTGTGACTTTCGACTGCTCTGCCGGGGGCCCTGTAGAGGGCCAACTCCGGAGTGGGAAGCACGAATTGAAGCCCGGGGATGATACCGGCAGGGGGGACTGGGGGTGCACTTCACGCAACTCGGCACCGGGGGCCGAGTCAGGCGACGTAGGCCGGAGTCTGGCAGTCCGGCCTCCCTCTGATCTGTGGTGCTCCGGGCGAAACCACCTAGCCCAGTGCGGCGGAAGTCGCCGACGCGAGATCCTGATCTGCGCCACTGCGACGGTTGCAGCGCGGGCACGCTCACGGCCGGAAAGTCTACCGTTTGATTTCGCCGGGCTCCTGCGCGGGGGCCGCCGTTGGTCCGGCCCCGCGCGAAGGCGATGGAGCCCCCGGGGCGATCGACTGCCAAGGCGATGCGCCGGCATCGGTTGCCGATGAAAACCTCGGCGTCGCGATCCGTCGACTTTGATTGGCCATTTTCCATCGGCTCGGATGAATGGGGTGGTGGCCTCATGAGGCGGCGGAAAGCACTCCGCTGAAGGTGGTCATCGTGCGAAGGGAATTCAGCTCACCGCTGCGCACCATTGCTGATTGTGCACGTCGGTTCGCGCGCCTACGTTGAATCCGCACTTCTTTCCAAGCAAGACGGCGGTGCCGAGGAGGATTCGATGGCTCGCATTCAACGTAGGTTCGATCGACGCAGTGTCGCGCAAACGCG